>JAGUUF010000116.1 GCA_020063545.1 Cytophagales bacterium | reverse complement strand
TTAGTTTTAAGCGGACTATTTTTTCTCGTTGGCGTGATGGCACAAACCGAAAAGCCAAAGGGTAATAACAAAATTTCAGGAACCGTAATAGATGCCGGTACCAAACAACCGGTGGAGTTTGCAACAATAGCGCTGGCCGATGCCGAAGGCAAAATTATTGATGGAACCGTTGCAGACGATAAGGGAAAATTTACCATTGCCAAACTTGCTGCGGGAAGTTACACGGTAACCATTTCGTTTATCGGTTACGAAACACAGAATATTCCGGTTGCCCTTGATAAGAAAGATGTTGACCTGGGGTCAATAGCGTTCAAGGAAGAAGCCTCCATGCTTAATGAGGTGGTGGTTGAAGGGCAGCGCGCTTTAATTGAGGAAAAAGTTGATCGCCTGGTGTACAATGCCGAAAACGATGCCACTGCCCAGGGAGGGGATGCTACGGATGTGCTGCGCAGGGTGCCCATGCTTAATGTGGATTTGGATGGTAACGTTTCATTGCGCGGAAATTCAAACATCCTGGTGCTGATTAATAACAAACCGTCAACCATTACCGCCAGCAGCGTGGCCGATGCATTAAAACAAATTCCCGCTGATCAGATCAAATCCGTTGAAGTAATCACATCACCTTCGGCCAAATACGATGCCGAAGGATCCTCCGGAATAATTAATATCATAACGAAGAAAAATACACTGCAGGGACTTACCCTTAACCTGGATGCCGGTGTAGGTTACCGGGGGTCAAACCTGGGGCTTAACGGCAATTTCCGGAAAGGTAAAATGGGTTTTTCGCTGGGCGGTTTTGGGCGTGCAAATTATAATGTAACGGGAAGCTTTGAAAATCGACAGCTCACTCAAGATACGATTCTGAACCTGCAGCGGGCCGATACGCGAAATGAAGACATTTTCGGCCGTTATCAGTTGGGTTGGGATTACGAAATAGATAAGTACAACCTGCTTGCTGCCTCGGTACGCTATGGCCTGCGTTATGGACGCGGTTTTCAGGATGATTTGTACACCGAAACGCGGGTTAACGATATCCTTACCCGTAGTGATCTGGCCAATGTAAAAACATTAAATAACTCAGGCACGGTTGATATAAACCTGGATTATACCCGTACGTTCGAGAAAACTTCAAAAGAATTCAGTGCATCGGTTCTGTACAGCCGCAACGACCGGGTGGATGACTTTACCAATACTTCCTTTGATGACGGAGGCACAGTAGATATTACCCGGAGGAATGATAACAAGGGGTTGAATGAAGAGTTAACTTTTCAGATGGATTACCAGACTCCGATAGGAGAGAAGCAGTTGGTAGAGATTGGAGCCAAGGAAATTATCCGTAATGTTACCAGCGATTATCAAAGTTTTACAGCAATTGGCCCCGGTGGCGTTTTTACACCTGATCCGGGCACGGGTTCTGGAAATATCTTCCGCTATAGCCAGGATGTTACTGCAGGTTACCTTTCGTACACCGCACAACTGCCCAAAGGATATAACCTGAAGGCAGGTGCCCGCTATGAGTATACCCGTATTGACGCCAATTTTGCCAACCCCGAAGGTTTACCCCAGGTGGAAATTCCTTCGTTCGGCAACCTGGTGCCCAGCATTAACCTGTCGAAAAAAATCAAAAACAACACGCTTCGGTTTGCCTACAACCGCAGAATCAGGAGGCCCTCAATTCAGTTCTTGAATCCCAACCGTCAGAATCCCAATCCGCTTTTCCAGACGATTGGTAACCCCGAACTGACCCCGGAGTTTACCGACAATTATGAAATATCCTACAGTGCCAACATTAAAAGCACATATCTGAATATTTCGGCTTTTGTTCGCAATACGTCTGAGGCCATTCAAAGCATACGCGAAGCCGTAGGTGATACGATACGCACTACTTACCAGAACATTGGCGAGGAAAGTGCTTATGGCTTGAGTGCCTTCGGTAATGTAATGGTTGGAAAGTTTACACTGGGTGGCGGAGGTGACGTATTTTACTCCGTATTGAATAATAACGTTCCTGATCCGTTATATGCAGCTAGTAACACCGGATGGGTTATCAGCGGAAGGTTATTCAGCAATTATAAGCTAAGTGACCGTTGGACAATTCAGGCCTTTGGTTTTTTCCGTGGCCGGCAGGTTAACCTGCAGGGCTATCAGGGAGGATTTGGTACATATAGCGTTGCATTGCGCAAGGAATTTAAAAACAAGAAGGGAGGATTTGGTGTAGGTTTCGAAAACTTCTTTACGCCACAATTTGTAATTCGCGGTAAAACCCAAACCCCGCTCATCGACCAATCGAACACCAACATCCGCGATGTGTTCAGCATCCGGGTAAATTTCAATTACCGCATAGGCAAAATGAGTTATGATAATCAACCCCGCAGAAGGCGTTCGGTAAACAACGATGACCTTAAAGATGGCGGTGGCGGAGATATGAATGAGGGTAACATGCCGCAGGGGCAGAACGGCCAGCAGCGCGGTGGTGGTTTTGCGGGTGCCGGCCGCCCGGCTACGCAACAGGTGAAGAAAGAGACAACACCGGCTGATTCAACGGTTGCCCCTGTTGATGCCTCCGGTACATGGACGTACTCGGTTGAAGGCGGGCAGCAAGCTTCCGGAGGAAAACTTGTCATTACCAACACCGAAGGCAAATGGGGCGGAACAATCAAAAGTGATCGCATGTCGCAGGAGGTTACCCTCACTTCGGTTACCGTAACCGGCAACAACATTGTTTACACGTATGTACTCAGTTTTGGCGGTAACGAAGTAACAATAACCGTTGATGCGGTAATCAAAGACGACACAATGGAGGGAACCATGAGCTTCGGGCAGTTCAGAACCGTGCCGATAAAGGCTACCCGAAACAAATAAATTTATTCGACAGGTTAGTTTTGATTCCCCGGCCCTGGCCGGGGTTTCTTTATTTATCGCTTTATAATCTTTACCGCAATGTTTCTTCCGTGGCCTTGCATAATGGCCAGGTTAATCCAGCATAGCGCAAATTTTTCGAGCAGTTCAACTTTATCATCACCGCCAAAGTCCCAGCACTTGGCAAAACCGATTTCAGCAGCCAGTTGCTGTGCAATGGCTTTTGATTCCGGGTTGCTGCCGGCACAAAACATATCAATGCCACCGTAACCCGGGTAAATGGGGTTAAGCATATTTTCAAAGCCGGTAGTATTAAAGCACTTCACCACCTTACTTGAACCGGTAATTGCTTTTATGGCATGATAGGCCGTTGGATACGGATCGGGCCGGCTACGCACGGAATTGGTGGCATCAATTACTGTTTTGTTATGTACATCGCCCAGTTCAGGTATCAGTTGCAATACTGCTTCAGGAGGGGTTGTAATGATGATGACGGTTGCATCGGCACATGCCTGTTGTACAGATGTGAAGCGCGTGCCGGGCACAACCGTGACAGCTTTCGCTGATTTTGCTGAAGCCGGATTGCGCACACCAAACAGAATGGTATGCCCCGCC
>JAGUUF010000338.1 GCA_020063545.1 Cytophagales bacterium | reverse complement strand
CATTTCGCTGCGCTACATTTTTAAGCCCTCCTATTCCCCACACTGCATAAACTCAAACGTTGCCAGCAATTTTCTTCGGACAATGACGGCTATCGAACAAAGTGACAGACGACAATGACGACAAAGTACAGATTTAATTATACCAAACGCGCAAGCACACACATTTGCAAGCCGCACAAACCAAAAGCGCGAACCCAAGCTTGCAAAAGAGTGTGCTTCTTGCCAACGCTCGGACTCACCCTGTTGACACTGTTTCTTACCGACAAAGTACACGGACAGAGTCAAACACCAAAAATCCCCACAACGACATTTCCCAACTATCAACAAATCTGGACTCCGAATCAAAACAACAACCTGACACCTTATTCTCCGCAGACTGGGTACACCAACCCGACAGGGTTGAACCAATACGAAAAAGACCGACAGGAATTTGTTAACCGACAACAACAACTTGAATTGATTTACAGGGAGCTCGAGAGACCCAACAACATAAATGTAAAGTACGACTTGCCACCATGTTCAGAAGTGCAAGGTGCAGCTTCGTACAAATCTGCATTTCAAGAATTGACATCAATGGCTAACGGACAAAAGCCATTCAATCTGAAACAGGCAAACTTCCTTGTTGAGAATGCATTCTATGACAATCAGGGGAACTACGAGAACTTTGACAAAGTGGTGAAGCAAATCGGACAATTCCTAAAATGGAAAATGGAGGAATTGAATTACAACCCAAACAGTAACCTTGCTAAGAATCTTATTCTTTATCAATTCTTCGCAGACACTTTGGAAATAAAATCAAAGAAACTGAAACACTTGCCATTTCAGTATGATTTTCAGGATTACATGGGACACGAAAATTGGACCAAAATGTTTGTGGAGAAAGCATTGGCGAGTAATTCGGGCCAGTGCCACTCACTACCGTTGCTATATTTAATTATTGCTGATGAAATTGGAGCGAAAGCAAGGCTATCGTATTCACCAAACCACACTTACATAAAGTTTCAGGACGACAATGGAAAATGGTTCAATGTGGAGCTTACCAATGGAATGCTGACAACAGATGCCTTTGTGTTGCAGTCGGGATACATCAAAGCGGAAGCATTGCAAAACAAAGTTTATATGCAACCCTTGACTGAAAGGCAACTTATTTCACACAATATGTTCGACTTGGCTAAGGGTTACGCGAAGAAATTCTGCTATGACAGCTTTGTTGAACAGGTCATAAATAAGGCTTTGGAACTTGACCCTAACAACATCAACGCTAACATGCTCAAATCAGATTATTTGACCATTCGGTTTCAATACATCGAGCGGCAACTTGGAATCAATGAACAGAACTTTCAGCAAATACTTCCTCAGTATCCAATAGCCAAAGATATTTTCATTTCGCGCAACAAACAGTATGCATTGATTGACAACTTAGGTTACGAAGACATGCCACCAGCTGAATATGAAAAGTGGCTGAATTCATTGAAGGATGCCCAAAAGAAACAAGAGAGCAAGGAAATGCTTTTGAACATAAACCAGAGTCTGAACATTAGGAAATGAGAATCTACGCTTTTGCCATAATTTACTCTTTGCTGATAAATATCTCTTTCGCACAAGATAATCAGCAGGGTTATGAACAAGCATTTGAGAAGATAAATTGTATGCTGAATGGCTCATGCACCGCCAGTTTCAAAGAAGCAGTCTTTACGGTTGAAAATGCTTACTTCTCAAATCGATTGGACAAAACTCTTTTTGATAACAAAGTTCTTTTCTTAACGCAAGTGGCGAAGCAACTCATTGCCTCGCGACAACTGATTTACGATTTTCAGGACAAGGCAGAAGTCGCCAAGTATGCTGCATTGTTTACAGTTATAACCGATTCGATTCAAATAGAAACAGCAGAAGGCAAAAAGGCATACCTGATGCCATTTACATATGACTTCAACGACATTTGGGGTTACAAGCAATGGTCGAATATGTTTGTTACAAAACTCCTCGACACCAAGAAAGGTAATTGCCATTCTATGCCTTACCTGTATAAAATCCTTGCAGATGAAATCGGGGCAAAGGCCCACATTGCAGTTGCCCCGAATCATTTTTATATCAAGCATCAGAGCAAGGCAAGTGGTTGGTACAATACAGAACTGACGAGTGGCATTTTTCCCATTGACGCTTGGCTCATGGCTTCGGGTTATATTCACTTGGACGCGATTGTAAACAAGCTTTATATGGAGGCTCTTTCAGACAAGCAAATGATTGCGTTGTGCATGATTGATTTGGCCAAAGGTTATGAAAAAAAATTGGGTTTTCTTGCCACTAATGAGTTCGTCTTAAAATGCACGGAAGCTGCTTTGCAACACTATCCGCATTACATCAATGCAATGATTCTGAAAGCGGAAACAAAAAAGAAAGAATTTGACGGACTAATGAAAAAGTATGGTGCCAAGTACCCGGTTGACATTTTCCAAATCAATGAAGCGAAAGCCTTATTTGATGAAATGACAGCCCTCTACTCTAAAATCCATGAACTGGGCTATCGGAAGATGCCCGAAGAAATGTACCTCGATTGGCTTGTGTCTTTAAAAGCCGAACGGAGTAAATATGAAAACAAAGAAATTGCTAATTTTAAATCCCAAACCAAGTAACATGAAAAGACTCGTTCTACTGTGCATTGCAGCACTCTGGACTTTATCCGTTGTGGGGCAAAATCCATTTGCAGAATACGGCTACACACCAAAAATCGCCACACTTAGCAAAGGACAGTTTAATGAATTCCATGACCAAGATACAGTTGTTCAAATTGGTTCGGTTCTTTACAACACAAAGAGTAAACAAATTGTTGCTTTTGTAGAAACCGATACCGTTTATTCAGAAGCAACACTCCAACCCGACATAGTAAGTCGGTGGATTTCGCCTGACCCTTTGGCTGACCATCCCACTCAAGTAGGACTTACTCCGTATCATTATGCGGGTAACAATCCGATTCGATGGACTGACCCGGACGGACGTTGCCCATGGTGTGTAGTTTGGTTAGTTGTCGAGGTAGGTTTGGCCATTTATGATGCATATGATGCAGGTTCAACTATTATTGACCCTAATGCGAGTACAGGGGAGAAAATTGCGTCAGGGGGCGGTTTCTTATTAGGCACAATACTACCCGGTGGCGGTTATGGGACTGGTGCAAAAGCTGTTACAAAGGAAGTTGTTAAGGAAACGAGTAAAGAAGCAATGCAAAGAGGTGTAAAGAATGAAGCAAAAGCAATTGCAGAAGAGGGGTTGACAAAAAACACAAAGACGTTTACAACAATTGACCCTAAAACGGGCAAAGAGGTAGCTGTAAAGCCTGATGCAATTGACGCAAAAAAAGTATCGGAGGTAAAAGACACAAAAACAGTAAGCAATACTGCACAAATACGAGGTGAGCGTGAAGTCGCTAAGAAACAGGGAAAAGAATTTGAAATTGTAACAGGTGATAAAACAAAAGTTTCAAAGAATATTCCTGAAAAAGAAGTAAAAAGAGTCCCGTACTTAGGCCCGCAAAACAAGCAGCAGTAGAATGTCAAACTTGTCAATTAGATATTATCAACTTAAAATATTCTCAAGGTTAGATTTTACCGACCCTCGCTTGGTTGAGCTAATGAAAACTAAACCTACCTCCCGGGAATACTCTGAAGCGGTACAGAGAATGGAAAAGATTTCAAGTGCCAATTCAAAATCCATTCTTGAATTTTTTATCAACTACGATAATGGTTTTTTTCTGCCCGAAAAGTGTGATGCCTACGAACCTATAAGAGAAAAATTTGATACTCATAATTTGAACCCACCATTGAGGTGGCTAAGCCAGCCAGGTAGTGCTCTCTACCTAAAGAAGATTAAGCCCTATAAATTTGAAGGAGTTATCGAAAACGAAAGAATTGCACCCATTTGGGAAGATAGAGATAGTCCTTTGTCATTAAGCGCAATTGACCCTTACTATTTGAGTTATATATGGTTACATATTGATGAGAAACTAACTGAATTAAAATCAGAGGATTATCTTTTTGAATTCTTCAATGACCTATTCAAAATGGTAAATGGCGAATATGGTTTTATTAAAAATGCCGATGGAAACAATTTAATGGACAAAGGAAAACTAGTTACAACATAGTAACGCATACACTTCGGGCATTCTCACGAACCCACCCACATCCAAAAATGCCCAAAGAGTATGCTTACCCACTACGACAAATTTGACCTTCGAACAGTGCTACGAATGGAGACCGTGAATAGAAAACTGCTGGCAACAGTAGCTATTTGCAATTGCGGGGTTTGGTGTTAAATTAAGGTTTGTGTTTCACAATGTAGTTCAGTCACGGGGGACAATTTTACAGCAGGTCGGCTTTAACATTCTCCCGCACGTGCGGGACTCCATTTTTAAAGCCTCCTATGCCCGCAACTGCAAATAGCCAAACGTTGGCAGCAAGGCATCTAAAAATTTATGAAACTAATTACAATAGTTTTTCTTTTGACAATTTCAATTAGTTTATCTGGGCAGTCAACACCCAACTATGAGCAAATAGCTTTTGACTATTATAGAAATACAATTCTGACTGAGAACCCACACAAAAAGAAACGTATAACATTCTGGACAGAAATTGAGAAGAAGGATTATTTATTTTGGTATCCTCGGTGTGTAAGCTCCCCCGAAAATAGGACAGTTTTGAATTAGACAAAATGTCTGACTTTAAATAAGGAACACGATTTACCGCAGCAGCGGGACTACCCATCGTTCCCTGCTCATGCTGGTTACGTCAATACTTCGCAGGCTGGCCCTTCTTCGGCATAGTTTTCAAAATAAAATCCCGAAGGTGATCATTGGAAGACGCCAGGTCTTCATCGCGCAGGTACATCATGTGGCCGCTGCGGTAGCCTTCAAACCGGAAGCGATCCCTGAATTTGCCACTGGGGTCAACCTGCCACATGGTGTACTTGGCTTCAAAATAGGTGGTGGCACCGTCAAAGTACCCGCACTGGAACATTACGTTCAGGTACGGGTTCTGGGCCATGGCCTGGCGCAGGTTTACACCGGTGTTGTCGTTGGTGCGATCCCACGGGTTAACCGGCCCAAACATGTTGTACTTCACATCGGTTTTATATTTCAGCACCTCGCGCAAATAGTAGTTGATGGCGGGCGTAAACGAGTGCAGCCACGAGGTAAGTTCGGCAGCATAGTCGGGGCGCTCGCCTGCATCTTTCCTGTCAATACCCAGGTAGCGCGAATCGAGCCGGCCAACGGTATACCCTTTATCGCGCAGCAGTTCCTTCCAGAAGAAGGAGGTGGGCACATCAAGGTTATGCTGAAGAATTACTTTTTCGGAGATGCCCGAATAGTACGCCATCTTCGAAGCTACCTGCTTGCGTTTGGCGTCATCCAGGAACCCACCGCGCGCAATGGCCGGAATAACTTCATTGATGGTGTATTCTTCCACTTCGGGAAGAAGGTCTTTCAGATCCCTTCGCTGTAATTCGGCAGGCAGTGCTTTTTGATACCAGGCAGCGGCTGCAAAATAAGGCAGGCGGTTGGCGGCCTGAATTTGCGGCCCGCGCTCAAGGCCCAGTTCAGTTGGCGAAACGAGCACCACCCCATTTAAATACATCCACTGCGCATTCTGAAGTTCAAGCGCCAGGCCGGATACCCGGGTGGTGCCGTAGCTCTCCCCTATCAGGTACTTGGGCGACTGCCACCGGTTTTTCCTGGAAACAAACGTGGTCATCCACTCAGCCAGGTATTTAATGTCGGCATTTACGCCAAAAAATTCTTCGCGCTTGGTGTCTTTATCAAGGATGCGCGAGTAGCCCGTGTTTACCGGGTCGATGTACACGATGTCGGCAACATCAAGCACGCTGTGAGGATTTTCTTTTACGCCATAGGGTTGTACCGGGTAGCCTTCGGAGTCAATCTCCAAAACACGCGGGCCGGTATAGGCAATGTGCATCCACACCGAAGCGGAGCCGGGCCCACCGTTGTAAGAGAAGATGAGCGGCCGCGAGGCGCGGTCTTTTATATCAGAGCGTTCGTAATAGGTATAAAACAGCGAGGCGATTACTTTTCCTTCGGCATTCCACACGGGCTGGGTGCCTGCCGTGGCGGTGTACGGAACCAGTTTACCCTTAATGGTAACGGTGTGATTGGTGGTTACGGCCGACTCGCCCTCGAGGATGCGCTGGGCGAATGTGCTGGCGGTAAGCAACAGAAGAAATACGAGTGCAACAATTGATCTCATAGGTGCTGGGGTTAACAGGGCGAAAATACGCCAAACCCCGCCAGGGGGATAAACTTTTTTGCTGAACGGTTGCAGCAGGTGGCAAAGCGGCTGGCGCGCTGCCTGCGGCATTGCCCTTATAATGTTCACTTTAACTCGGAAGGTGCCGTGCCATACCGTTTTTTAAAGGCAGCCGAAAAGTGATTCGGGTTTTTGTAGCCCAGGGTGCGGGCAATGTCAACCACCCTCAGGTTCTGTTCATACTGCGTTGTGTGGTAAAATACCCGCACTATTTCCGGCAAGGCAAGTAAAACTGTTGTTGTTTGCGTTTTTACCCCGGGCATACCTGAGAAAGGTAGTTGTATCCGGGGTTTTTTTATTGGCTATATTTAAGTTCCAATCACAATAGAAATGCACGAACGTTTGCTGACGAGTATTGAGGAAAAAATCCTGCTTACGCCCAATGATAAAAGCAGTATCAAAGCGTTCTTCATTCCAAAGAAGGTTAGAAAAAGACAGTATATCCTTAATGCCGGTGATGTTTGCCGATACATCACCTTTGTGGAAAAGGGCATGCTTCGATCGTTTACCGTAGATGACGAGGGCCATGAACACGTAGTGCAGTTTGCTATTGAAGGCTGGTGGATTTCGGATGTGGGCAGCTTTCTTTCCGGAGGGAATGCATTATATAATATCGAGGCACTTGAAGATGCTGAGGTACTAAACCTGACTAAGCAGGCCATGGACGAGATGCTTAACATCATACCTGCAATGGAACGTTACTTTCGTTTATTGATGCAAAACAACATTGTTGCCCTGCAACGAAGGGTTATCGCCTCTATGAGTTTATCAGCCGAAGAAAAATACCTGAAGTTGATGGATGTTTGTCCGGATATCATTAACCGGGCACCCCAGCAATATGTAGCCTCGTACCTGGGCATAACACCGGAAACGCTGAGCCGCATCCGGAAGCAGGTGGCGCAGCGAAAGTAACGCCTCTAACTAAACCTGTCAGGTTTTAAAAACCTGACAGGTTTAGAATTTTACTAAGGGACTTGATCTACATCAAGTCCCTTCCTATTTCATGTCAATGCCCCCGGAAGTCAGTCGCCATACTTTTGCCTCATTAAAGCAAAAAAATTATGGCAACTGTAAAAACCATCGCAATCATAGGAGCTACCGGAAATATGGGCTCTGCCATTGCAAAAAGCCTTTCTAAAAAAGGTAATTATCGTTTGCTGCTCATGTCAAATGAGCAAGACAAATTGGTTGATCTGAAAACCCAAATTGAAAAATCATCCAGGAGCACAGAGGTATTCGCTATCAGTTGTGCCCGAGAAGCATCATGGGAGGCGGATATTATTATCGTGGCTACCCCGTATGAAGCAGAAAAAGAGGTAGCTGAAAAAATACGCGAGGTGGCGACTGGCAAAATCGTGATCAGTATTTCAAATCCACTAAACAGTGCGTACAGTGAGTTGGTTACTTCAACCGATACCAGTGCAGCAGAAGAGCTTCAAAAACTTCTGCCTAATTCGAAGGTGGTAAAAACATTCAACACCACATTCGCTGCCGACTTCCTATCACCCATTATCGATGGTAAAACTGCCGATGCTTTCATTGCAGGTAATAATGGAGAGGCAGTGGAGATGGTCTCAGAAATTGTAGCAACCGCTGGTTTCAACCCGATTGTGGCTGGTGATTTGAGCGTGAGCAGAACCCTGGAGCGTATGCAACTGCTGTTGATTCAACTCACCATGAAGAACAACTACAATTGGTTAGCCGGCTGGAAAATTCTTCACAACTAAAAAACGCTTGATCTGGATCAAGTTCCTTCTTATCCGGCATCAATGATTAAGGCAAATACACACGGTAGCTTTGTATCAACAAACTAAAAAATTAAACTCAAAAATTATGGAAACAACAACAGTAAAAACCTCGACAAAAACAAAATGGGCGTTGGACCCCACTCACAGCGAGCTGGCGTTTAACGTTCGCCACATGATGATTACCAATGTAAAAGGTGAATTCAGAAAATTTGACGCAAGCCTGGTAACCGATGGCAATGATTTCACCAAATCATCTATTGATGTGACCATTGATGCAGCTTCGATCTTCACCAATGAAGACCAGCGTGACGGTCACCTGAAAAGTGCGGATTTCTTTGATGTGGAAAATCATCCGACCCTTACATTCAGGGGAACTTCCTTTAAGAAAGTGGGCGAAGATGCTTACAAACTCACCGGTATCCTTACCATTAAAGACGTAAGCAAAGAAGTGGAACTGGATGTGGAATTTGGCGGCATTAACAAAGACCCCTGGGGTAATGAGAAAGCAGGATTTTCAGTAACCGGAAAAATCAATCGCAAAGATTTCGGTCTTAACTGGAACGCAGCCCTGGAAACAGGCGGTGTACTGGTAAGCGAGGAAGTGAAGATCAGCGCAGAAGTGCAGTTTGTAAAGCAGGCTTAAATAGCCTGCTCCTTCGGACTTAATCCGGTATCACATAAACCTTAACACACATTGTTATGAGCTTAAAAAATAAATCCATTATAATAACCGGGGCCGCCATGGGCCTCGGTTTGGCAGCCGCAAAGGAATTAGCCGGGCAAGGCGCAAACCTGACCTTAGTTGATTTCAATGAAAAATCGCTAACCGATGCACAGAAAGAACTCTCGAAAGAATTTCCTTCTGCAAAAATCGTAACCGTTGTAGGCGATGCTTCAAAAGAAGAAGATGTAAAGAAATATGTAGACACAGCCGTGAAAACCTTTGGCAGAATTGACGGCCTCTACAACAACGCAGGCATTGAGGGCAGGCAGGCACCGATGACAGAGTATGACATCAATATCTTCAAAAAGGTAATTGACGTTAACCTGATGGGCGTATATTACGGGATGCGTTACGTTATCCCGGTAATGCAAAAATAAAAGTACGGCCGTATTGTGAACGTGGCTTCTGTAGGCGGCCTGCGCGGTGTTCAAAACCAGGTGGCGTATGTGGCAAGCAAACACGCTGTTAGCGGTATGACCAAAAATGCTGCGCTGGAATATGGCCGTGATGGCATTACCACCAACGCCATTGCACCCGGTGCAATATTAACTCCGATGGTGGCCGAAGCTTTTAAACAAGTGAACCCGGCCGACCCTAAAAAAGCAGAATCGGAGTATGCGCAACGCAACCCCACCAAACGCCTGGGATTACCCCATGAAGTGGCTAAAGTGGTGGCCTTCCTGCTGAGTAAAGAAGCCTCGTATGTAAGCGGGCAAACCATAGCCATCGATGGTGGCGAGTCGAACATTTACGGTAACGCTTAAACGAATCGTGTCAACAAACAAGTAAAACCAAATCAAATGAAAACAAAATCATTCACCACAATTGCAGCAATCGTATTTGTTGCCATTCTTGTAACATTATCAGGTTGTACCAACAACAATGCAGAACTCCAGGCAAAAGTTGATTCCTTGCAGCATGAACTGAAAAAGTTTACTGATGAAAAAGCACTCACTGAACAACGGCTGGCAAAGTTCGATTCGCTCGACTTCCTGTTTTACAGCGGGCAGAAGTGGGATGACTTTGACCTTAGTCATGCCGACAATATCAAAGTCTATTACCCGGACGGGTTTGTAACCGAAGGGTTGTACCCCCAGCACATTGATATGCTAACACCCATGTTTGTGTTTGCGCCCGATACGAAAATTGAACAGCACCCCGTTAAGTTTGGCAGTGGCGACTGGACAGCCGTAATCGGGATAATGGAAGGAACGTTTTCAAAGCCGATGCCCATTGGCAATGGCAAGACCATCCCCCCTACCGGAAAGAAATTCAAATTAAGTATGGCCACCATCGGCCATTGGGGCCCGGACGGAAAAATGATTGAAGAATATCTTTTCTGGGATAACCAGTCGTTTATGAAACAGATTGGTTTGGCAAAATAAGTTAGGTTAACTTTAACCAGGAGATGAACCGAAAAAAGTTTCTTAAAACAATGGCCCCGCTCATAGCCGCGGGGCCATTAACCGGAGTAGCAATGAAACTAAAAGAGCTAAATAAAATTACATCCCCATTGAGCAGCACGGACAAAATGCCCGTGCTGTTTCTGGGCCATGGCAGCCCCATGAATGCCATTCAGGAAAATGAATTTGTAACCGGATTCAGAAATGTTGCGAAGGATATACCTAAACCAAATGCAATACTGTGTGTATCGGCACATTGGGAAACACGCGGAACATTCGTTACGGCAATGGAAAACCCGGTAACCATACACGACTTTGGGGGATTTCCGAAAGCGCTGTACGAAGTGCAGTACCCCGCACCGGGCAGCCCCGAACTGGCAAACCAAACCAAAAGCATTATTAAAAAAACCGAAGTACACCTGGACGACAAATGGGGACTTGACCATGGAGCCTGGAGTGTAATCAAACACCTGTACCCGGATGCCGATGTACCGGTAATCCAATTAAGCCTTGATTATTATCAAACACCCCAGTATCACTACGAATTGGCGAAAGAACTTGCCTCGCTGCGCCAGAAAGGTGTGCTGATAATCGGCAGCGGCAACATGGTGCATAACCTGGGCCTGGTTTCGTGGCAACATTTAGATAAGGTGTATGCCTATGACTGGGCGCTGGAAGCAAGCGATAAGATGAAGAACTTTATTTTGAATGATGATCATAAATCACTCATCAACTACGCATCGCATGGAAAAGCGTACAGCCTGGCTATCCCCACGCCCGAACACTACCTGCCGTTGCTTTACACGCTTGCGCTGAAAGACAAAGCCGACACCGTAAGCCTGTTTAACGACAAACCCGTGGCGGGCGCGCTAACCATGACCTCCGTAAAAATTGAGGCAGCTTGATTTATTACTAATCAAACCAAAATACGAATGCCGCATATCGCCATAATCTCTGCCAGTGTACGATTGAAACGAAACAGCCATCGGGTGGCATTGTACCTTAGCCATTTTTTAGAAGAAAAGCAGTTGGCCTCAGCTTCCATACTTGACCTGGCTGAATACAATTTTCCGGTGTTCACTGAACGGCTTAGACTGCAACCCGAACCGGCTGCGGAAATAGTAGCGTTCGCTGAAAAGATTAAATCGGCCGATGGTGTTATTATCGTAACTCCCGAATACAACGGTGGCTATCCGGCCAGCTTAAAGAACGTGATTGATTTATTGTACGATGAGTGGAGGCGAAAACCGGTAGCTTTTGCCACCGTTTCTGCGGGCAGTTTTGGCGGGATGAATGTAATTACATCGTTGCAATATTCGCTATGGAAAATGCAGGCGTGGACGGTTCCGGCCCTTTATCCGGTTCCAAAAATTGCAGAAGCCTTTAACGAACAGGGTGAGCCCCTGGACAAAATGGCCACTGACAAAAGAACAACCCGGTTTATTGATGAATTGATGTGGTGTATAGAAGCAAGAAGTAGAATGAAAGAATAAACATGCTGCCCGAGAATAAGCACTACAATACACTTTCAGAGGCCCTAAGCGACCTGAAGGCTCGCGGGTATATACATGATTTCAATATTAAACCGGATTGTGTGGAATGCCCTGCATTACAATTGCAACTCTCTCCTGAGAATTTTGCAGTAGATGAATTTCACCGGTTTGAAGGTATGTCCAGCACCGATGACAACAGTATTGTTTTTGCCATTACCTCGAACCAGGGTGTGAAGGGCGTACTTGTGGATGCGTATGGTGTTTATGCCAGCAACCTGACGGAAGCCATGATCAGGAAGCTGGCCATCAGGCATTGATACATGATGAATACTGAATTTAATTTGTGAATAAATGGCTAAAACAAAAACAACCCGAAATAAATCATCAACCGATAAGACGTTGCCCCCAACCAAACGCAGCGAACTCATCAGCCTGCTGAAAACCCGGTTCGAAAAAAACATGCACCGCCACAATGGCATTGCCTGGAAAGCCGTGCAGGCCAGGCTGGAGGCCCAACCCGAAAAACTCTGGTCGCTGAACGAAATGGAAAAAACCGGTGGCGAACCCGATGTAGTGGGCATTGACAAAAATACCGGTGCCTATATTTTTTGCGATTGCTCGGCCGAAAGCCCTGCAGGCCGCAGAAGCCTGTGTTACGACCAGGAAGCCTGGGAGTCGAGGAAAGAACACAAACCGAAAACCAATGCCGTTGATATGGCCGCAGCCATGGGCATTGAACTGCTAACCGAAGAAGCGTACAGGCAGCTTCAACAGTTGGGTACCTTCGATTCCAAAACATCGAGCTGGATAAAAACCCCGGCCGATATCCGCAACCTCGGAGGCGCGCTGTTTTGCGATTACCGCTTCGGCCATGTGTTTGTTTACCACAATGGCGCTGAATCGTACTATGCAGCAAGGGGGTTCAGGGGTATGCTTAAGGTTTAATTACACTGCACTGCCGCAGATGGCACCGGTTTTCCGGCTCATTCAATCAACATGCATTTACAGTAACGGTAATCACCCTGCTCCCACGTTTTTTACATTTAGGCTTCCAAACCTTTACCGATGAAAGCAATTATCACCATAATGGTTATTGGCTGCCTCGTGCAGGTTGGTTTTGCACAAGCCTACCTTCCCGAAAAAGAAAATGCGTTGATAAAAGTAAAACCTGCCGTTCCGGTTAACGCCTGGGCCATCAACCTTGCTGATGTAAAACTGCTGGAGGGAAGCCCGTTTAAAAATGCACAGGATAAAGACGAAGCTTACCTGCTTTCGCTCGAGCCCGACCGGCTGCTGCACCGCTTCCGCCTTCATGCCGGCTTGGAACCTAAAGGCGAAATCTACCGCGGCTGGGAAAGCGATGGACTTTCGGGTCATACGCTGGGGCATTACCTCTCGGCCTGCGCCATGCGGTATGCTTCGGGCAACAATGCCGAATTCAAAAAACGGATTGACTACATCGTGGATGAACTGGAGCACTGCCAGCAGGTACGGGGCACCGGCTACATCGGTGCCATCCCGAAAGAGGATTCCATCTTTCATAAACTTCAGCACGGCATCATTAAATCTTCCGGGTTTGACCTGAATGGCGGCTGGTCGCCCTGGTACACGGTACACAAAGTAATGGCCGGACTTACCGATGCATACGTGTACACAGGCAACCCGAAGGCGCTGCGCCTGGTAACCGGCATGGCCGATTGGTGTGCTGTGATGCTGAAGGACCTTACCGATGACCAACTGGAAGAGATGCGCAAGTGCGAATACGGAGGCATGAACGATGTACTCGTGCACATTTACGAACTGACCGGTGAGAAAAAATACCTGGACCTGTCCTACAAATTCCACGACAGGTTTGTGCTGGGCGAACTGGCCAGGCAGGTTGACCCGATGCCCGGCAAACACAGCAACACCAACGTGCCTAAAGTTATCGGCTGCGCCCGCAGGTTTACCGTGGCCGGATCATCGGACGATAAAACCATTTCCGAATTTTTCTGGAAAACCATGGTGAACAACCATACTTACGTTATCGGGGGTAACAGCAACTACGAATACTGCGGTGATGCCGGTAAACTGAACGACCGCCTCAGCGACAATACCTGCGAAACCTGCAACACGTACAACATGCTTAAACTTACCCGCTACCTGTTTTCGTGGAACCCCACTTCGGCTTTTGGCGATTACTACGAGCGGGCCTTGTACAACCACATCCTCGCCTCGCAAAATCCCGAAACAGGCATGATGTGCTACTTCGTTCCGCTGCGTATGGGCGCCCGCAAAACATTCAGCAGTCCGTTTAACACGTTTACCTGCTGCGTGGGCAGCGGCATGGAAAACCATGTTAAGTACACCGAAGGAATTTATTATGAAACACCTGAAGGCAACCTGGTGGTAAACCTGTTTATTCCTTCGGAAGTAAACTGGAAAACACGTGATGTAGTCGTAAAGCTTGAAACGAGGTTCCCGGAAGAAGAAAAGATCAGCCTGACCGTAAAAACAAGTTCACCGAAAAAATTTGCGCTTACCATCAGAAAGCCAACCTGGGCAACCGGAAAAATTAACGCTACAATGAATGGTAAGCGTATAAATGTTCTCAGCAACAACTCAGGGTTTATTGGTATTACCCGCACCTGGAAAGACAACGACAGGTTGGAGCTTACCCTGCCGATGTCGCTTTATACCGAAAGCATGCCCGATAACCCCAACCGCATTGCCGTATTGTACGGCCCCGTAGTTCTGGCCGGCCAGCTGGGTACCGAAATGCCCGACCCGGTATTCGGCACAACCGTTCTCCTTACCGAAAGCCGCAACGTTGGTAGCTGGCTTAAACCCGTTGCCGGAAAGCCATTAACTTTTCAAACCCATAACGCAGCCCGGCCTGCCGATGTGCAGCTTATTCCGTTTTACAAAACGTACCAGCAATACTATAATGTGTACTGGGATTACTTTACACCCGCGGCATGGCAGGCCCGGCAGGCTGAATATGAAGCCGAAAAAAAGCGCGCCCATGAAATTGAATTACGCACCATTGATGTTATCCGCATTGGCGAAATGCAGCCCGAGCGCGACCACAACCTGAGGGCCAGCGAGCGGTCATACGTAAGCCATGCGTTGGGCAGACCCGGGCGCGAAGTGCGCAATGGCGGGTACTTTGAATTTGATATGCAGGTTCACCCTGCAGCAGAACAATCGCTGTTATGCAGGTATATCGGTGACGACCGCAACCGCGCCTTCGACATCCTGGTTGACGGCACCCCGATAGCAACGCAGGAACTTCAGGGTGCAACAGCCGGAAGATTTTTTGATGTGGAGTATGCCATACCCTTGGCGCTTACACAAAACCGTACGAAGGTTTTGGTGCGCATCCAGGCCCATGCCGGCAAAACCGCGGGGCGCGTTTTCGGCTGCAGGGTGCTGAAAAGGCTGTAATTCCCTATTTTTATAAGTAAACTGTATGCAATAGCGGATAGCCCGCTGTTGGCAGCAAGCCAATAAACAGTACAAAATATGAACTATCAATTAGGATTATTATTCTTTGTATTGACACTCCTTAGCTCAGGTTGCGAACCTAGACAATCCAATTTAAAGGCTCCAACCTCAGACTTGGGACACATTGACCTCATATTGGATTCAATTGACTATTACTCAATAGTTAACGACACTTTTTTAACTCAATCGTTTGCTGTGTCCTTTCAAGACACGGTAACATATGGTACCAAACAAAGCTACGATTTGTATTTGACAGGACAGGAAAACTTCTTACACATAAGTTTAGCCAAGGGTTATTGGAAAGATAAAGCCGGTAGTGGTGTTTTAGTTTTCCAAACTAGAAAACCAGATATGAAAGATTCTTTGTTAATTGCATGGAGGCAATTTTAC
Source organism: Cytophagales bacterium (assembly GCA_020063545.1). GTDB lineage: Bacteria > Bacteroidota > Bacteroidia > Cytophagales > Cyclobacteriaceae > UBA2336. The sequence continues at coordinate 7,357 of JAGUUF010000338.1, read as the reverse complement.
TCAGACTCACTTACTAGTCACGTTTTCAATGGACCTGACTTTGACCTTGGAGAGGTTATGACTTACCAAACAGAAGTTCAAGACTCCAATAAAAAAGCCTCTTTCTTTTCAAATCTCACATCATATTCCAAACGTAGCCTAGAGAATTGGGGTTTTAATGATTCAGCAATAGTAAATGGCATCTCTATGCGAGAATTTATGATAGACTGGGACAGCACCACACAGAAAAAGTTCTTTAAAAGAATATTGCGGCTTCATGTTCAGCTTACAGAAAGTGAATATGCTGATTTGGAGTCTGCGTTGAGAACTGTTGGATATTCTCAAAAAGGAAGCCGCTTCATTCACCATTCGAATCCCGAAATATCTTTTGACCTTTTATCAGAAGTGCGGCTTCCAAAATTTAAAGAAATAGAAATAGAATTATCACAACCGACTAATGAAAGGACATTTGCAATTGGGGGTTCTTATGAGGCAACTGTGAAAGGGACAAGGATGACTTTAACAGCAAAATAGTCCTAGCCAATTGGCCAGCCGCCAACAAAATGTTTGCGCAATGGTGCCGGGACATCCAGGTATGAAGTTTAGTTTTTATATTACGTTTGCCCACGGGGACAGGACGCGGCTTCGATAAGCCACCACTGCGCAAACATAAACGTTAGGCATGCTTCAGCTAAACAAAAGAGGTGACCTAAAACAGGTCACCTCTTTTCTAAACCCTATCAAACCAGGTCAAACCTATCCAGGTTCATCACTTTGCTCCAGGCCGCCACAAAATCATGTACAAACTTTTCGTTCGCATCTGCGCAGGCATACACTTCGGCCAACGCACGCAACTCGGAGTTTGAACCGAAAACCAGGTCAACCCGTGTACCCGTCCACTTTACTGTGCCCGTCTTGCGATCGCGGCCTTCAAACACATCGGTTGCGGCTGAAACCGGGTGCCAGGTGGTGCCCATGTCCAGCAGGTTTACAAAAAAGTCGTTGGTCAGCGCTTCCGGCTTATTGGTGAATACGCCATGCTTCGAGTTATCGAAGTTGGTGTTCAGCACGCGCATGCCACCTACCAGCACCGTTAACTCGGGTGCGGTAAGGGTTAACAATTGCGCTTTGTCGATCAGAAACTCTTCGGCCGATACGGTGTATTTTCCTTTCAGGTAGTTGCGGAAGCCATCGGCAATGGGTTCCAGCACGGCAAACGATTCCACATCGGTCTGCTCCTGGGTGGCATCGCCCCGGCCGGGGCTGAAGGGTACTGTAACCTGGAAGCCTGCATTTTTTGCGGCCTGCTCCACACCTGCACAGCCGGCCAGCACAATCAGGTCGGCCATGGAAATTTGCTTACCATCAGCCTGAGCTTTGTTGAATTCGGCCCGGATTCCTTCGAGTGTTTTCAGCACGTTGGCAAGCTGGGCCGGGTTGTTCACCGGCCAGTCTTTTTGCGGGGCCAGCCGGATGCGCGCACCGTTGGCACCTCCGCGCTTATCCGACCCACGGAAGGTAGATGCCGAAGCCCAGGCGGTTGATACCAGTTGCGATACCGAAAGACCTGACGCCAGGACTTTTGCTTTCAGTGAAGCGATGTCCTTATCCTCAACAAGTTTATGGGTTACAGCCGGGATAGGGTCTTGCCAGATGAGCACCTCTTTGGGCACTTCCGGGCCCAGGTAGCGTGCAATGGGGCCCATGTCGCGGTGGGTAAGTTTAAACCAGGCCCGTGCAAACGCATCAGCAAATTCATCCGGGTGTTCCATAAAGCGCCTGGAAATTTTCTCATAAATCGGATCGAACCGCAGGGAAAGGTCGGTGGTGAGCATGCGCGGTTCATGCCGCTTTGCTTTATCATGCGCATCGGGCACGGTACCTGCACCGGCTCCGTTTTTGGGGCGCCACTGGTAGGCACCGGCCGGGCTTTTGGTCAGTTCCCAATCGTAGCCAAACAGGTTCCAGAAGAAGTTGTTGCTCCACCTGGTGGGTGTGGTTGTCCAGGTTACTTCAATGCCGCTGGTAATGGTGTCACCACCTTTGCCGGAACCATAGCTGCTTTTCCAGCCGAGGCCCTGTTCTTCGATGGGGGCGGCTTCCGGATCGGGGCCCACGTGCGTGGCGGGGGCAGCACCATGCGTTTTACCGAAGGTGTGACCACCGGCAATAAGGGCAACGGTTTCTTCATCGTTCATTGCCATGCGCTTAAACGTTTCGCGAATGTCAATTGCCGCTTTTAGCGGATCAGGATTTCCGTTAGGGCCTTCGGGGTTTACGTAGATTAACCCCATCTGCACGGCTGCCAGCGGGTTTTCCAGGTCGCGTTCACCGGAATAACGTTTGTCGTCAAGCCACTTGGTTTCAGAGCCCCAGTACACATCTTCCTGCGGTTCCCATACGTCTTCCCGTCCTCCGGCAAACCCGAAGGTTTTAAAGCCCATGGATTCCAAGGCCACGTTGCCGGCCAGTATCATCAGGTCGGCCCATGAAATTTTCTTGCCGTACTTCTGTTTGATTGGCCAAAGTAATCTGCGCGCCTTATCAAGATTCACATTATCGGGCCAGCTGTTAAGGGGTGCAAAGCGCTGCTGGCCTGCACCTGCCCCACCGCGGCCGTCACCGGTGCGGTAAGTTCCGGCACTGTGCCAGGCCATGCGTATAAACAGCGGACCGTAGTGCCCGAAGTCGGCCGGCCACCAGTCCTGTGAGTCGGTCATAAGGGCATGCAGATCTTTCTTGAGCGCGGCATAATCGAGTTTCTTAAACTCCTCGGCATAGTTAAATTTTTCCCCCATTGGGTTTGAGAGAGACGAATGCTGCCGAAGGATGTTCAGTTTCAGTTGGTTAGGCCACCAGTCGCGATTGCGGGCGCCACCGCCTGCCGTTTGCCTGCCGGCATGCACGGGGCACTTGCCTTCACCGTTTACCGTTGTTCCGTTTGATTTATTTTCCATGTTGTTACTGGTTATTGGTTAGTCGATTTAAGTATACCCTGCTCAATGCTCACCGGCAATGACCTGCGTCAGGTTTGCCGGAAATACCACAAGGTTACCGGTAACTGAATAATAAATCAAATTGATTATTTTTATAAAGATATAGTTATCATCTATGACCTTGACACAACTGGAGTACACCGTGGCGCTGGATACATGGCGGCACTTTGTACTGGCCTCTGAAAAATGCCATGTTACCCAGCCTACCCTGAGCATGCAGGTACTGAAGCTGGAGGAAGAACTTGGCATTAAGATTTTTGACCGAACCCGGCAGCCGGTTATACCCACCGAAATCGGGGAACGGATAATTGCCCAGGCCCGCATCGTTTTGCGCGAAGCTGCTGCAATACGCGAGTTAATAGCAGAACAGCAAAATACCATGACGGGCGAAATCCGCATGGGCATCATTCCAACTCTTGCACCTTACCTGCTGCCGCCTTTGTTTAAGGCTATCCGCGGGCAGTATCCCAACGTAACACTAACCGTTAAGGAGTCTATTACCGAAGACCTGCTGCATGAACTGAAAACCAACCGGCTTGATTGTGCCATTGTTGTGACACCGCTGAACGATCCGGCCATTAAAGAAGATGTTTTATTCTATGAAGAACTTTTCGTTTATGTGTCAAGGAAAAATATTCTTCATGATAAGAAATACGTTTTGCCCAACGAGATTGACCCTGACCAGCTCTGGCTGCTGGAGGAGGGGCACTGCTTCCGATCGCAGGTATTAAACCTGTGCGAATTGCGCAAACTTGCCGATCCGAAATTTAAATACGAAACCGGTAACATTGAAACGCTTAAGCGCATGGTTGATAAAAGCGATGGGCTTACCATACTGCCCGAACTGGCAGTTATGGAATTTGGCAAAGCGCAACAAAAGCAGGTAAAACGCCTGAAGGAACCCAGCCCGGCACGCGAGGTAAGCCTGATCACTCACCGCGATCATTTAAAAACCAGGCTTATCCATGCATTGAAGGAGGAAGTACTGAATGTGGTACCCGCACAAATGCGAAAACTCAATAACAAAAAGATAGTTGAAATTAATTATTAGTAACAATAGCAATGCGCCAGCCTGCTTACTGTCCTTACATAACGTTGCCTAAACCGATAAAAACTACCCGCCTATCTTCTCAAGCCTTTTCAGTAAGGGCGGGTGCGAGTAATGAACAAAAACATAGGCCGGATGCGGGTACAGGTTGGCCAGGTTATCAACCGATAGTTTTTTGAGCGCAGTGGCCAGAGCGGTTGCACTAAAATTTTCTTTGGCATACGCATCGGCTTCAAATTCGTTTTTCCGGCTGTACATGTTCATGAACAAACCGGTAATACCCGAAATGGGTGAAAATAAAATGGTGAACGCCAGCAAATTCAGGTGAATGGCCAACTGGCTGCCGCCCAGCGCCAGCGAAAGGTTTTCGTTAAATACCATGCGCGAAAGAACAAACAGGGTAACGGTAACCTGGATAACCGACAGGATATATCCCCAAATGATGTGCTTCTTTTTGTAATGCCCTACCTCATGCGCCAGCACGGCCACCAGTTCATCGGTGGTGTGGTTGGCGATAAGCGTATCATACAGCACAATTTTTTTCTTCCGGCCAATGCCCGAGAAGAAAGCATTGGCCTTCTTCGATCGTTTCGACCCGTCAATAACAAATACCTGGGTAACCGGAAAGTTAATTTTTTTAGAAAAGGCATCAATTGCCGAACGCAACTCACCCTCCGGCAGCGGGGTGAGTTTATTGAACAACGGAATGATAAGCGAAGTGTAAAACATGTTCATAAACAACATGAACAGGGCAGCAATACCCGCAAACCATATCCAGAAATTTTCACCCAGGGTTTGTACCAGGTAAAGCAACGCGGCAAGCAAACTTCCTCCGATAATGCCGCCCAGCACATAGCCCTTTAGTTTATCGGTAACGAATGTTTTTACCGTTGTTTTATTGAACCCGTATTTCTCTTCAATAACAAAGGTGCTGTACCACTGAAAGGGGAGCGTAAGCAAATCCGAAGCGACACCAATCACCGCAAAGAAAAGCAATGCCAGCAGGATGGGGTTTTCAGTTACCGCCTGCAGCCATCCGTCAAGCCAGCCAAAGCCGGCAAACAAAAGCATGGCCATAGAAACAAGAAAACTGAAGGTAGAGGTGATGAACCCAAACCGCGTAAGTTCGCGGTGGTAGGCCTGCGACCGGGCATACTTCTCTTTATCGTAAAACGAGGCCACTTCATCGGGCACATCGCTGCGCATGGCCTTCAGGTTGATGAAGTCCAGCACCTGTTCGAATACAAAACTGGCCGATACGATGGCGATGATGATGTACAAAATTTCCTGCGGCTGCATGCTTTTCAGGCCAACAGCGCGTTATACGCCCGATGGACCGCGGCAAAATTAAACCGATTCAGCACATCTTCCATCATCTGCTCAATCTCGGGGAGGCATAAATTGCCCAGGCTGCCTTCGTGCGTATGCCTTAACGTGCGGTCGGGCCGGTAGTTACCTCTTTCAATATCCTGTCCTACTTTTTTGTAAGCATCGCGGAAGGGCATGCCCTGCAGCACCAGTTTGTTCACTTCTTCAACACTGAAAAGAAAAGCGTATTGATCTTCTTCCAGGATATTTTCCTTTACCGTAATGTTGGAAAGCATAAGGTGCATCATCTGCAAACATTCTTTAAGATGCTGAATGGACGGGAAAAGCATTTCTTTCAGCAACTGGTAATCGCGGTGATAGCCCGAAGGAAGGTTTGCCGTAACCTGTATGATGGCGTTGGGCAGGGCAAGCAACTGGTTGCACCGTGCCCGCATTACCTCAAAGACATCCGGGTTTTTTTTGTGGGGCATAATGCTGGAGCCTGTTGTGAGTTCATCGGGGAAGCTGATAAAACCAAAATGCGGATTCATAAACAGAATGGCATCGGTGGCCATTTTGCCAAGGGTTGCCGCAATGCCTGCCAGGGCACCGGCAACAATGCGCTCTGTTTTCCCCCTGCCCATCTGGGCATACACCACATTGTACGTAAGGTTGTCGAACCCAAGAAGGTCAGTAGTCATTTTCCGGTTTAGCGGAAACGAGGAGCCATACCCTGCAGCCGAGCCCAGCGGATTTTTGTTTACTACGCGGTAGGCGGCCTCAAGCATTACCAGGTCATCCACCAGGCTCTCGGCATATGCGCCAAACCATAACCCGAACGAAGACGGCATGGCGAGTTGAAAATGAGTATAGCCCGGCAGCAGGTGGGCCTGGTATTTTGAACTGTTGCCTACCAGCAAATGGAAAAGCTTGCTGACTTCGGTAGCAACCTGTTCGATTTCTGCCCTCAGGTACATTTTAATATCCACCAATACCTGGTCATTTCTGGATCGGCCGCTGTGGATCTTTTTTCCGGTGTCTCCCAACCGCCTGGTAAGTTCAAGTTCAACCTGGCTATGGATGTCCTCTACTCCTTCTTCAATCTTGAAGTCGCCAGTCTGAATCCGGCTGTAAATGAGCTTCAGCTCGGCCGACAGGTTTTCTGATTCTTCCTGCGTAATCAGACCGATTGACTGCAGCATGCGGATGTGTGCCAATGAGCCCAGCACATCAAACGGGGCAAGGTACATATCCAACTCCCTATCGGTACCTACCGTAAAGTTCTCTACGGGCTTAAGGGAGTCCTTATCTTTTTTCCACAACTTACTCATGCGTTGCCGGCTACCGGTTGCGCGCTGCCGGTGGTTGCGAACCGGCAACTGGCAACAACGTTGAACATTGATTTAACAATCGAATATACGTTGCAATACCGTCTTTAATCTCATCAATATAAATAAATTCATCCGCCATGTGCGACCGTGCCGAATCGCCCGGTCCGATCTTCACCGATGGTACAGGAATCAACGCCTGGTCGGAGGTAGTAGGCGACCCATACGTTTCGATGCCCAGGAGTACAGCAGCCCTCACCAATGGATGATGCGGATCGATGCCGGAAGGCTTCAACCGTACCGACCGCGGAACAACGTTACAGGATACCTGCTTCGAAATTTCGGCCAGCACTTCTTCCAGGGTGTACGCATCGGTAACGCGTACATCAACGGTAAACCGGCATTCGGCCGGAACCACGTTGTGTTGTTTGCCCGCTTCGATTATCGTCACCGTCATTTTTACGGCACCAAGTGTTTTTGAAACCTTTGGAAACTGGTGGGTGCGAAACCACTCGATATCTTTTGATGCTTTGTAAATTGCATTTTCTCCTTCCTCGCGGGCAGCATGGCCGGCCTTACCGCTCACAATACAATCCAGCACCAGCAGCCCTTTCTCTGCAACAGCCATCCGGCAGGAGGTTGGTTCGCCAACCAGTGCAAAATCAATTGGCGGCAGTAAAGACCAGATGCTTTCAATT
>JAGUUF010000106.1 GCA_020063545.1 Cytophagales bacterium | reverse complement strand
GTCGGCCGGCACGGTCCAGTTCTTCGGGAGTTTTTGCATTTACAATGCCCGCACGTGCCTGGGTAACTTCGCGCAAAATGGTTTGTTCGTTTTCGGCAGCGCCTTTAACCGTGGCTACGAGGTTCGGCACCAGGTCGGCCCTGCGCTGGTAGGTGGCCTGTACATCTTCCCATGCCTGATTGGTTTCTTCCTGAAGTTTTACGGCAGTATCATATACTCCGGTACCCCAGAAAAAGAAGAAGAGTCCGCCAAGAATAATAATGGCAAGGATGCCCCCTATAATGGCTAATAATGTAAACATACCTCGGTTCATAGTTTAGTTATTCAGATAAGAAAATGAAAATTAGCGATTATTTTGAATTATCGGTTCCTGGCCAAGGGTAAAAATCAAAGTGTAGTGCCCTCCGTCATTTTTTCAGCGCTGTCGGCTATTCTCAACTGTTCGATAAAGTCATCAATTTCTCCATTCATAATGGCGGGCAGGTTATGTTGGGTAAACCCGATGCGGTGGTCGGTTACCCGGCTTTGCGGGTAGTTGTACGTACGGATTTTTTCAGAGCGGTCGCCACTGCGTACCAGCGATTTCCGCGCAGCGCCAATCTCGTTTTGTTGTTTTTGCACTTCGAGCTCATACAGTTTGGCTTTCAGCATCTGCATGGCACGCTCGCGGTTGCCGTGCTGTGATCGTTCTACCTGGCAGGTGATAACAATGCCGCTCGGTTTGTGGGTAAGCTGTACTTTGGTTTCTACTTTGTTTACATTCTGGCCGCCTGCACCGCTTGAGCGGGCAGTTTGCACTTCAATGTCAGCCGGGTTTATCTCAATGTTTACATCTTCCACTTCGGGAAGCACCACTACCGATGCGGCTGAGGTGTGCACCCGCCCCTGTTGTTCGGTTGCCGGAACGCGCTGTACGCGGTGCACACCCGACTCAAACTTCAACAGGCCGTAGGCATTGTCTCCGCTTATGCTGCAGATGATTTCCTTGTATCCGCCTGCAGTTCCTTCGGTAAAATCCACCACGCTCATCTTTAGTCCTTTCCGGTCGCAGTAGCGCTGGTACATGCGCCACAAATCACCGGCAAATAAAGCGGCCTCATCGCCACCGGTGCCTGCCCGGATTTCGAGGATGCAGTTCTTGTCATCGTTCGGATCTTTTGGGATGAGCATTTCCTTGATTTCCGTTTCAAGGGCTTCTATGCGCGGTTCCAGTTCATCAATCTCCATCTTGGCAAGTTCTCTCAGGTCGGCATCTTTTTCCTTTTGCAGCACTTCGCGGGCATGCCGGTAACTGGCCTGGGCGTTCAGCAGTTCATTGTATTTCACCACAATCTTTTCCAGATCGCGGTATTCTTTACTGAGTTGTGAAAATTTTTTCTGGTCATTCAGCACTTCGGGTTGTACAATGAGTTGCCCCACCTCTTCAAATCGCAGCCTGATGTCCTCGAGTTTCGCAACCATTTCAAAAAATCGGCCTCAAAGGTAATAAATCTGTGGCAGACCGGTTTTTTTACCTGTAGATTTGAGTCATGCGTCTTCTTTCTGTCTTTTTGTTAGCCTTATTTGGATGTGGCGGCAGCCTGTCGGATGAACAGCGCAGGCAGTTGCGCGAAGCACAGGAGCAACAGGCCATCAGAAAAATACCTGAAGCAGACCTGCTTGCCGAAGCATTTGCCCGGGGCCGAACATTGGCAAAACTTTTTCAGGACCGAAAACCGGAGGCACTGCCACTTGATTCGATCAGCAACGCTAACCAGGTAGTCATTCGCTGGCATGAACTTGACGCCTTCGATGCCCTTAATATTGAGCGGCAACTGATAGAAGCCTATGTGGTGGCAGCCAGTACAGGCAGTGCCATTGCCGATAATGTGCAGCGCCTGGGTGCTGATACGTTATTATACACGATGCCTGTAACACGGTATCGCCCCGACAGTGTGCTTGAGGTGAAAGGGATGTGGAGCATCCGGATGGCTACCCGAAACGTGGTGTTGGGAATGAAACACAATTGAATTACCGCCCCTGTTTTTTTACCAGTACGGTTTTTTCTTTGAAAAACCCTTTCTTTATAAGCGCCATAAGTTTGCGTGGCGCTGGATCGATAACGTATTGCGGCCTTCCGTTTATTTCGGTTGTGATCACCGGCACTTCGGCATTCAGCCGCTCCAGGAATTCTTTTCTGCTCCCTTCATTCTCCGGGATGTTTTCCATTTCGAGTAATTCAAGGTCGCCATTTTTTTTGCGTTGCAATACCCGCAGGTGCCAGTTGTAGGCGGCCCTGCTGTTAATAAAGTAATACCCTTTGTAATATTTCATTACCAGGCTGTCGCTCAACAAAAACTCTTCAACCTTTTCATTTTTATCCTTCGGCTCCAGGCGGTACCCGTTTTCAAATACCACCACAATGTCATCCAGCAGCACCTCGTTTTCGGTAAGCTGGTAATTGCCCTGGAGCTTTTTAGGGATCTTCGTCAGCGATTTCACTCCCTTTG
>JAGUUF010000268.1 GCA_020063545.1 Cytophagales bacterium | reverse complement strand
TACAAAGCCTGCTTTCATGGTTTGAATTAGTACACGACAAAATTATCAAACCCGTTAATGGCAAATTGTTGAAAATGCCCGAAAAACTGACCTGACCGTGGATTTACCGTAAAACGGAGTAGGCAAAATAGGCCGCAATGGCCACCCCTATGGCTGCTACCAGGTACCCGAACAGGCGGGCCCTGCTGAAATAATGACGCAACGGCAGGGTTTTCTTCATGATGCCAGGTTATCAAGTATGGAAAGCAAAACAAAAGCAAGCGCAGAAAGCACCAGCAGGACTACAAAATCCCTGGCCCTGGTGTACACTCCGCTAACTGAAATTCCCTTTTTCATAGCACGTAAGGATTACCAAGTTAAAGTAAAACTTTAAATAGTCCTAAAGGATTCTTTACAGCGCCTCAAAAACCGACAAAACCATTGATTTTGCAGGTTAATAGCTTGTTAAGCATTCCGGTAAAAACTCTACCGGCACCAGGTGGGGTTGGTTAGCCTTCCTAAAAAGGGTACTTATTAAACAGGCTGCCTGAGTAAAAAGTTGGCTTACAGGTGAATTACTTCGCCATAAGCTGCGGCAGCCGCTTCCATTACTGCTTCGCTCATGGTAGGATGGGGGTGAACAGCCTTGATGATTTCATGGCCCGTAGTTTCCAGCTTGCGGGCGGCCACCACTTCGGCAATCATTTCGGTTACATTGGCCCCGATAAAATGAGCGCCCAGCCATTCGCCATATTTGGCATCGAATATTACCTTAACAAAACCATCGGGCGCACCGGCCGCCTTAGCCTTACCCGATGCGGTAAACGGAAATTTTCCCACCTTAATCTGGTAGCCGGCTTTTTTGGCCGCTTCTTCGGTATAGCCCACGGAGGCAATTTCGGGCGAGCAGTACGTACAGCCGGGAATATTATTGTAATCCAGCGGCTCGGGGTGGTGACCGGCAATTTTTTCAACACAGATAATGCCTTCGGCTGAAGCAACGTGTGCCAGTGCCTGACCTTTTACAATATCGCCAATGGCATACACGCCCGGTACATTGGTTTTATAAAATTCATCCACTACCACCTTGCCCTTGTCGGTTTTTACACCAACTTCTTCCAGTCCAATGCCTTCGAGGTTGGCTGTAACACCTACTGCAGAGAGCACCACATCGGATTCGATCTTAATTTCACCCGAGGGAGTTTTTACGGTTGATATGCAGCCCTTTCCTTTCGTATCTACCGCAGTTACTTCAGAGTTTGTGTAGATAGTAATGCCGGCTTTTTTAAACGATTTCTCAAGCGCTTTTGAAACCTCCACATCTTCAACCGGAACCACGTTGGGTAAAAATTCAACAATGGTTACTTCCGTACCGATGGTGTTGTAGAAGTAGGCGAACTCAACCCCAATTGCGCCTGACCCTACCACCAGCATTTTTTTCGGTTGCTGCTCAAGTACCATTGCCTCGCGGTAACCGATGATTTTTTTTCCGTCAATTTTCAATGCAGGCAATTCGCGGGAGCGGCCGCCAGTGGCCAGAATAATATGCTTTGCCTCGTAATCTGTTTTCTTTCCATCCGCTCCGGTAACTTCAACTTTGCCGCCCTTCTTGAGCTTGCCAAAACCAACGATGTGATCAATTTTATTTTTCTTAAACAAAAACTGAATTCCTTTGCTCATGCCGGCCGCCACTTCGCGGCTGCGCTTAACCATGCCGGTTAAATCCGGTTTGGCATCCTTTACCTCAATGCCGTAATCGCTGGCGTGTTTAATGTATTCAAATACGTTGGCGCTTTTCAACAACGCTTTGGTGGGAATGCATCCCCAGTTCAGGCAAATACCGCCCAATTCAGCCTTCTCAACAACACCAACTTTCAAACCCAGTTGTGAAGCGCGTATAGCGGCAACATAACCACCCGGACCGGAACCGATTACAATGACATCGTATTTTGACATAGCTTAGGAAAATTTTGGTGCGCCAAAGATATAACTTCTTAAGCGCTTATGAATGCGGTTTTTTAGCGGAATTGGCTATTTTTGGCGCTACCCTAATTACTGCATTATGAAACTACTCGCAGGAAAAACCGCTCTCGTTACCGGTGCCTCTAAAGGAATAGGCCGCTCCATTGCACTACGATTTGCCGAGCAGGGCGCCAATGTTGCCTTTACCTATCTGTCCAGTGTTGAACAGGGCCAGGCACTCGAAGCCGAACTGGGTTCAAAAGGAATTAAAGCCAAAGGATACCGTTCCGATGCTTCGGATTATGCCCAGGCTGAAAAACTAATTAATGATGTAGTGGCCGATTTCGGATCGCTGGATGTATTGGTAAACAATGCCGGCATTACCATGGATAACCTGCTGCTTCGCCTGAACGAAGAAGCGTGGGACAGGGTAATGAATGTAAACCTTAAATCGTGCTTTAACACCGTGAAGGCTGCCACCAAACCCATGATGAAACAGAAGAGCGGATCGATCATTAATATGACTTCAGTTGTCGGGTTAAAAGGCAATGCAGGCCAGGCCAATTATGCCGCTTCGAAAGCCGGCATTATCGGTTTCACCAAATCGGTTGCATTGGAACTCGGCTCACGCGGAATCCGCTCAAACGCCATTGCCCCGGGCTTTATCGAAACAGAGATGACCGGCAAACTGGATGAGAAGACCGTGCAAAGTTGGCGCGATGCCATTCCCCTGAAACGTGGGGGCAGGCCCGAAGATGTTGCCGATGCGTGTGTATTCCTGGCCTCCGATATGGCATCGTACATTACCGGCCAGGTTATCCAGGTGGATGGCGGCATGCTTACCTGATTATGAAAACGGAAGTTCAGAAAATCATCGACATTCTTTCACACACGTACGAGAAGAACGCGTGGCATGGCCCGGCCGTAAAAGAAGTGCTTGCAAAACTTAAACCCGGTCATGCCGGTTTACGTGCCGGTAACAGCCATTCTATTGAAGAATTAATCCGGCACATGACTGCCTGGCGCAACTACGTAATCAGAAAACTGCAGGGCGATGAAACGTTTGAACTTACCGATGACGACAACTTCCCCACCCGCAAAAACTGGGATGAGGCCATCCGGCTTCTGGAAGAAAGTCAGCAGAACCTGATTACAGCACTACAACAAGCACCGGATGATTTGCTTCAGCAGAAAGTTCCGGGCAGGCCATTCAAGTATTTTACGATGCTTCACGGCATCATTCACCACGACTTGTACCACACCGGGCAGATCATGATGATCCTGAAAGGAAACGGCCAGGTATAAGGCGTTTGCGGAATGCATACCCCCCGATAAGGAGTATCAGTAGTAAAGTAAAAAGCAACCAGTGCCACTGAAAAGTAACCGGAAATTCCAGCGGGTCGGTTGTTCCGGTTAAGATAAAACCCGACCAGAAGTACGGATGGGCATACTCCGGGTTATCGCGCACAAACTCCTGCCGTGCCAGTTGAAGGGCACGGTCTTTCGGCTCGCCCTTTTTGAGATGCCGGTAAAACCCCACCATGATTTTTGATGTTGCCTCATCGGGCACTTTCCATAAACTAATGACAGCGGAGGGCACACCCGCATACGCGAATGCTCTTGAAAAACTCATGATGCCCTCGCCCTTCTGTAGCTGGCCCATACCCGTATTGCAGGCACTGAGTACGGCCAGTTCAGAATTTAGCTGCATGCTGTACAAATCAATGGCCGAAAGCGACCGGGCAGTTGAATCAGCCTCGGCAAAAACCATTTCCGATAACATCGGGTTTTTATCGTTTACAACGGAGTGCATGGCAAAATGGAGAACCTTATAATCTGCCGCATGGTTGATAAAATCCTCCCTGGCTGCGGGATTAAAGATTCTGTATTTCTTCCGTACAAGTTTTGCAATTGAGGCTACTTCACGTTCAGCGCCTTGAATAGTTGCCAGTTGCCGGCCACGGCTGGCCTCCAGGTTACCCGGGAGGTGGCCTGAAGCAATAAATCCGGCAAAGAAGTTTTTTGACGGTGTTGGTTTGCGTCTCAGTTGCTCGTGCAGGTAGGTAGCTGAGTAGGCATAGCGAATGGCATACCGATCATTAAGGTAATTGTTTTTTTCGCGGGCAGGCATCAGTACTTCAAACGGGATGTATCCCAGCAGGCCATCAGGAATTATCGTTAAGGAACGAACACCCTGACCAACTTCATCCAGGCATTCTTTTAACAGATAATCATACAACTCAAGTGAACGTTGGCTGAATTCAGCGCTGGAACTTTTCGTCAGCAGCGAACGGAATTCGTTCAGATTGCCCGTAAAGCCCGGTGGCAGCGGCTTTACGTTGAGGTACTGCCCTTTCGCTGTAAATCCGGCAACAGCCATTACGGAATCGCCAACAAAAAACTCTATCAGCGCTTCTCCGGGCTGGAGCAACTGGTGTTGAATAGCTTCTATGGATATAACGGTATGATCATAACGGAGTTTGAAGTAATCGGGGGACTGCTTTCTGAACTGATCAACCAATTTACCGTGCTGGTGTTTTAAATCGGCATAGCGCTCCCTGAGCTGATTTGGATTTGCACTTTGTTTACCCAACTCGATCTCGTAAAGAGACTTTTCTACCGCCAGCATTTCGGACTTTATTTCTTTTTCCCGACTGATCCATTCTTCGCTGACACCGGAGAAGCGGTTAACCATTCTCAGGTTTTCCAGCAATAATGCTCCCTTGCTTTTTTCCATCAGTATAAATGCCTGGACGGCATATTTTTTATCACCGGTTAAACGATAGAGCAAATCACTGACTCGAATTCCAACTTCAAATGCACGAAAGCCCTGGCCCGTGAGATTAATCCTGTCCTCATCAAGGCTGAATTCAATTGATGTGCTGTCAAGAAGAGCAATTGCCCGCTGGTTGGTAGTAAACGCTTCTTTAAGTGCCGAAATTTGCCCGTGTTCTACAAACAACTTTTCCTCCAATGCTGATTTTACCTGCAATGCGTTGAAAAGTTTCTTGTTCGATAAAACCTTTTGAACTGGTCGGTAGTTATCTTCCGGCCGAAAGAAGATAGTTAGCCCGTCAATTGATTGATTACAATAGTTCAATGCTTCACTGGCCTGTTCTTGTTTTGCAAAAAAGTCGCTCTTTAATAAAAACACTTCAGCCAGGAAAGTCGAGTTTTGATCGCCTGCTCTCCGAAAGAAAGCTTCAGCCTTGTCCAGGTAGTATAAGGCCTGCCTAAAATCGTCCAGGTTGAGGTAAAGACTTGCCAGGCTCAAACTGATTCGTCCTTTGAATTCGTCCCGAACTGTTCTTAGGTTTAACAACGGCAAGGCCTTACGTATTGAACTCAAGGCACTGTCGGGATTTCCGGTCATTTTGTGTAAATCAGCCTGCGATTCGAACAGCGCGAGTGCATGATGCGTAATGCTTTCCGGATCTTTTTTCAGTGGTTCACGGATAATGTTCTCTGCCTTATTCAGATATTTTTTGGCATTATCAAAATCCCGCATCTCCAGGTAGTTGAGGCCCACATTCCGGTAGATAACCGCATCATACCCGCCTTCAGAATCTGGATCAATGCAACTAAAGTAGGGCACGCCAGACAGGTTCTGGTTAATAGCCGCCTTGTGTTCGCCCCTTCGATGGTAGATGTCGGCCAGGTAATTGGTTGTGAGAAACACATTATGACAGACAAGCGGGGTTTGCGGTAATGCACGCAAGGCTTCTTGCAAGCGAACCAGTTGCGGAAGCGCTCTGGAGTCATCATGTATTTCAACGTAATACATGGCACGGGACAACTCATTGTCCAATTGCAGTAAGTGAAACTCGTTACCCAACTGCGCTTTGTGATCCAGAAGGAATCTTTCTGTTTTTTCAATGTTCTCTTTCCACAACCGGTATCGGCTAAATGCCTGGCAGGAACTTACCCTGCACTGGAGCACTTCCAGCTTAGCCCGAATTGAACTGCTGTCGTTCAGTAACTCAAGGTACCGCTCTGACTGGTCAAGAAGTTGATTGGTTTTGTCAAAATCTTTGTACCAGAGTGCTTTTGCCGAATCCAGCAACAGGCTTATTTCGGCTTGCTGACCACAGGCAAAAAATGAAAATAGAATAAATACTAACCGTACAGGCCAGAACTTCATAGGTTGGCAATATGGTAATCCGGTTTAGCGGATAGCTATAACTTCAAAGGTTTGATCCGCATTGACCGCAACATCGAGCTCAACATTAATTTTTCCTTTAAACGTTAAGGTATAATTTCCACTTTTAACCGATGGAGGCACTAAAAATACCCGAACACCTTCAGTCTCATTCTCTTCAAGTTCGATTTTTGACTGGCCTTGCAGGAATGCCTCTGAAATTTCTATTGACCCTTGCATCGCTCCGAATCCAGCACGCGGTGGACACATGCAACACCTCATACCTCCGGAAGTACAAGGACAACAGGATCCATGTCTCGCATAAAAATATTTGTCACTAATTGCATTGCCTTGCAGCAAAGCTTTGTAAAACTGCTTATCCAACGAAACCAGAGTTTGCAGGTTGTTCCCTTCGCGTTCACTGACTTCCATCGCCAAATCGGCCAATGAAAGCAGTGGTTTTCGATCCTTAGAAGGCGCCTCACAAAACCAACAGGGTTTAAAAAAGTAGGTAAAGGCCAGCAACAGGAGCACCCCTGCCGCAAAGCCGGTAATAATGTTTTTCATAGCACGTGGGGTTTTGGTTTAAAGGAAAGTTACACAATGCCAACGTGTTTTTATAGCTTAACCGGTGTTAAGTTTTATTCCCATCAATACCGCTTCCCTCTTTTATCCCGCATGGGCACAAACAATACGGGAAGGCGGTTTTGCCGCCTCAGCCGGCCGTTTTCTTTTGTAACCAGTACCAGTTCCTGCACAGCGGTTTCGCCCACCGGGATGATCATGCGGCCTCCCTCCTTTAACTGATCTTCCAGTGGTTTCGGGATGTGAGTGGGCGAGCAGGTTACGATTATGGCATCATATGGCGCGGCCTCGGGCCAGCCCCGGTAACCATCTCCGATGCGTACAAATACATTCGCATACTGCAATCGCTTTAGCAGGCTGTCGGCACGGTTGCCCAGTACTGGTTCCAGTTCAATGGTGTACACTTCACTGCACAGTTCGGCAAGAATTGCTGCCTGGTATCCTGAGCCTGTGCCGATTTCCAGCACTTTATCAGTCGGCTTTACATTCAGCACTTCAGTCATAAAGGCCACGATGTACGGCTGCGAAATGGTTTGACCCTCGCCAATGGGCAAAGCACTGTCGTCATAGGCCCGGGCTGAAATATTTTTGGGTACAAACCGGTGCCGCTCTACCTTACGCATTGCCTCCAGCACGGCATCCGATTTAATGCCCCTTGCTTTCAGTTGCTTATCCACCATGGCATTGCGTAACTCATTGTAATTCTGGCTGATGCCAGCGCGGCCGGCACCCAGCACCAAAGCAAAACTTAACACCAAACACACGTTCGCCTGCATCGGTTAAGCGGGGGTAGTACAGCACTGAAGTTAATACTCTTAAGGCTTTTTGTCCATCCTGTGCTTGGATTTTTGAAAAACATTCCGTTTATCTTTGTGCACGTTCTTTAACACATCACTTATCAAGAAAGGCTGAGGGAAATGGCCCGATGAAGCCTTGACAACCTGCCCTGACCAACGTGTCAGTGGTAAGGTGCCAACTCCAGCCCTGATGAAAAATCAGGGAGAGATAAGTCAGATAACAGCTTGAAATTTTTTAACAAGAAATACAAAAGCTCTTCTGATTTATCGGAAGAGCTTTTTTGTTGCTCGTTCCGGTACGCCTTGCTCGGTAAGTGGTTTTAAAAAAATGTAAAACCAAAAAAATCAGTTACCATGAGCAACACCACATCCATCATCCACAGCGTTCCGGTTGACGAACTGACCGGTTCCATCTCCGTACCCATTTACCAAACCGCCACCTATGTGCAGCAGGCACCCGGTGTAAACAAGGGTTTTGATTACGGCCGATCGAATAACCCTACCCGGCTGGCACTGGAAACCATCATCGCAAAACTGGAAGGCGGCCATGCTGGCTTTGCGTTCGCCACGGGCCTTGCTGCCATCGATGCCGTTGCAAAACTTCTTTCAACCGGTGATGAGATCATTGCCGTTGACGACATCTATGGCGGGGCTTACCGGCTGTTTACGCACATCTACGAAAAGTTCGGTATTAAAATCCATTATGTTGATACCACCGATGCCGAGAACATCATTGATTACATTACCCACAAAACAAAACTCATCTGGCTGGAGTCGCCCACCAACCCTACGCTGAAAATTTCTGATATCGAAAAAATCGCAGCCATAGCGCACGCCAACCAGATACTGGTTGTGGTTGACAATACCTTTGCATCGCCTGTTGCCCAAAAACCGCTTGCCCTCGGTGCTGATATTGTTATCCACAGCGGCACAAAATACCTGGCGGGCCATTCCGACCTGGTGGCAGGACTGGTGGTGGTAAACACCGGGGAGCTTGCCGAAAAAATAAAGTTCATTCAAAACGCCACAGGGGGAATTCTCGGCCCGCAGGATTGCTGGCTCACCATACGCGGTATCGAAACCGTTACCCTTCGGGTTGAACGCCAATGCAAAACTGCCCTGCAGGTTGCAAACTTTCTTTCGCAACGCGAAGAAATTGAAAACGTGTATTACCCCGGTTTGCCGGCACATAAAAATCACCGGATTGCAGCAACCCAGCAAAACGGTTTGTTCGGTGGCGTGATCTCCTTCACGCTGAAAGACGATACCGAAGAGGCCGCGGTTGAACTGGTTACGTCAACGCAGTATTTCAAACTGGCCGAAAGCCTGGGTGGCGTTAAAAGTCTTATCTGCCACCCGGCACAGATGACGCACAAATCCATACCGCGCGAAAAGCGACTGCAGTCAGGCGTGGCCGATTCACTCATCCGCCTTTCGTGCGGTATTGAAGATGCCGAAGACCTGATTGCCGACCTTAGCCAGGCGCTTGAAAACGTGCGAAAGAAAAAATTGGTAAACGTTTAACCTCATCACCTTGGGAAAAACACTGAAACTCGGTTTGTTTGGCTTTGGCTGTGTAGGCCAGGGGCTTTACCATGTACTGCATGAAACCCGCGGAATAAAAGCCGAAATAAAAAAGATATGCGTAAAGCATCCGGAAAAAAAACGGGCGCTGCCGGATTCATTCTTTACGTACGATAAAGACATCATCCTGCACGACCCGGAAATTGATGTGGTGGTTGAATTGATTGACGATGCCGATGCCGCTTTTCAAATTGTAAAAGCTGCCTTGCAAAACGGCAAGCACGTGGTTACCGCCAATAAAAAAATGCTGGCCGAAAACCTGGAGGAAATTTATCACCTGCAGCAACAATACAACCGGTCAGTACTATATGAAGGCGCGGTATGCGGCAGCATTCCGATCATCCGTAATCTCGAAGAATATTACGACAATGACCTGATTACAGAAGTCAGCGGAATTTTTAACGGGTCAACCAACTACATCCTGACTAAACTATTTGATGAGAAGAAAAATTATGCCTGTGCCCTGGCCGAAGCCCAGCAACTGGGTTTTGCTGAATCCGATCCCTCGCTGGATGTACAGGGCTTCGATCCGAAATTCAAACTGGCTATTGTACTGGCTCACGCTTTCGGGGTGTTTGTTAAACCGGATGACATCGTCAACTTCGGGATTGACCGGATCAGTGCATCAGACCTTGCCTACGCGCAGCAGCACAACCTAACCATTAAACTGGTGGCGCGCGCATTCAAAACCGGCAACACCATCCATGGATTGGTTGCACCCCAGTTTGTAGAAGCCCGCAGTCCGCTGCGGCATATTTACAACGAGTACAACGCAGTGCAGGTGCGGGGTGCATTCTCCGAAAAACAATTGTTCGTAGGGAAAGGTGCTGGCGGCTACCCTACAGGCTCAGCCGTGCTATCCGATATTTCGGCCCTCCGGTACGGGTACCGGTACGAATACCGCAAGCTTCAACAACATACCGGCACAGTGTATTCAAACGACATTACCGTGCAGGCAAGGGTACGCTTTCCGGCAGATCAGGTCATTCCGCTGCACCACTTCCTCGAACTTCAATCGGGCTATGCCGGTGCCCGCGATCAATACCTCATCGGGCGGGTGCACATTGATACCTTAAAAGCCTGGAGCACCGATACGGCAACCGGGCTAATACTTGCCCCCGAACCGGATTTCGCTCCCGCTCGTAGTATAGCGAAACCTGATGGGCTTTTGGTGGCCTGAAACCGTATTTAACAAGCGCAAAAAAGCTGCCCGGAATGCCGTTTTTAATGGATGCACGCAATATATTTGTAGCCCGTAAACCGGTTCAGTCATGATCATTGCCTCATCCATTATCGCCTTTACCGTTATCATTCTGTTGTTGGTTGCCTTGCTGTTGGTTGCCCAGAAACAACTGGTGCAATCGGGGCCGGTAAAAATCATCATCAATGGCGATACACAAAATGCCATCACCGTGGCGGCCGGTTCATCCCTGCTCACCACCCTTTCCAACCAAAAGATTTTTCTTCCCTCGGCCTGCGGGGGCGGTGGCACGTGTGCCATGTGCAAATGTATTGTTGAATCGGGCGGGGGCGATGTGCTGCCCACCGAACTGGGCCACCTGAGCCGGCAGGAAAAAGCCAACAACGTGCGGCTAGGCTGCCAGGTAAAAGTAAAGCAGGATATGTCCATTCGCATACCCGAAGAAATTTTCGGCATTAAAAAATGGCAGTGCGAAGTGGTATCGAACTACAACGTTTCAACCTTCATCAAAGAGTTTGTAGTTAAACTTCCCCCGGGCGAAACGTTAAAATTTGAAGCAGGCGGCTACATCCAGATTGATGTGCCGGCCATAACAGTTGATTACAAAACCATTGACATTACCCCACACCCCGAGCTGGGCCATAAACCCGATGTATTTAAAAGCGACTGGGACAAATTCAAGCTGTGGGATTTGAAGATGAAAAACGATGAGCCCATTTTCCGCGCCTACTCCATGGCCAACCACCCGGCCGAAGGAAACATCATCATGCTGAACATACGTGTGGCAACACCCCCGTGGGATCGCGCCAACAACAAGTGGATGGACGTGAACCCGGGTATTTGCTCCTCGTACGTGTTCTCGCGCAAGCCGGGCGATAAAGTAACCATTTCAGGACCTTACGGTGAATTCCATATTAACCCTACCCAACGCGAAATGATTTACATTGGCGGTGGTGCCGGCATGGCCCCGCTCCGCGCCCAGATTTTCCACCTCTTCCACACCGAAAAAACCAACCGCAGGGTTTCCTACTGGTATGGTGGCCGCTCTAAAAAAGAATTGTTCTATGTTGACCACTTCCGTAAAATCGAAAAGGAGTTTCCCAACTTCAGGTTTTACATTGGTCTTTCCGAACCGCTGCCGGAAGACAACTGGAAAGTGCTGAAGAGCCTTGACGACCGCGAAGGCGATGGCTACCTGGGCTTCATCCACCAGTGCTTATACGATAACTACCTGAAGAACCACCCGGCACCGGAAGATGTGGAATATTACCTGTGCGGCCCTCCGCTGATGAACGCTGCCGTGCTGAAAATGCTCGATGAAATGGGTATCCCGAAGGAGAACATCCGCTTTGACGACTTTGGCGGGTAATACACTTATGCCTCATGGTAACGAAAGGCCCTTGGAAGATTTCAAGGGCTTTTTGTTTAACTTAGCATAATGACAGTTGAGGAAATCATACAAATTGTTAAACCGGTACTTAGCCGTAACCGTGTTAAACGTGCCTCATTGTTTGGTTCGCACGCTAAACAAATCAATAGCCCGGAAAGCGATATAGATATACTCGTTGAATTAGATGCCTCACTAAGTCTATTGGATTTTGTTGGGATTAAACTTGAGTTGGAAGATGCTCTTCACCGAAAAGTAGATTTAGTAGAGTATGACGCCATTAAGCCAGCTTTACGAAACTCCATCCTTGAAAGTGAAGTGGTAATTTATGGGTGAAAAAAGGGCGATAAGGCATTATATAGAGGATATACTTGATTCTATCGTAAAAATTCAGGAGTACGCTGAAAACCTGAACGAAGAAGAATTCAAAATCAATACAGAAAAACAAGATGCTGTCATCAGGAGAATTGAAATAATTGGCGAGGCGGTGAAGAATATACCCGCAGAAGTTAGAGCAATCTTCCCTGATGTACCTTGGCGAAAAATCGCGGGACTCAGGGATGTGGTAATACATCATTACTTTGGTGTAAAGCCCGATCGCATCTGGAGAATTATCCTTCAGGACTTACCTCAACTGAAAATTAAAATGGAACAAATTAAATTACGATTTAATGACTAGCCCATGGATTTAACCATCCTCTTTTCACCGATAAGCGAATCGGTTTACTCCTCCATCAGTTCCCCGTCTTCCTTCTTTAAGAGCATCCGCGTATTTGCAACCAAAATGCCCGAATACAAAGACGCCCACCTGGCGCTGCTGGGCGTTGGCGAAAACCGCGGTGCAGGCGAAAACTCCGGAACAAAAAACGCTGCCGATGAAATCCGTAAAAAACTGTATGCGCTGAAGAAAGGCAACAGCCTGTACCGCGTGGTTGACTTGGGTAACCTGAATCCCGGCCACGACCTTGACGAGACCTACACCCGCCTAAGCGAAGTGTGCCGCATGCTGCTCGAAAACAACGTGCTGCCGGTTATCCTGGGCGGCTCACACGACCTGGACTACGGCCAGTATGCCGCCTACGAAACCCTCGATAAGCTGGTGGGTTTTCTGAACATTGACGCCTTTCTTGACCTTGATGAGAACCGCGAAGCCCCGGCAAACCGCCAGCACATCCATAAAATCATGCTGCACGAACCAAACTTTTTGTTCGGTTATACCCACCTGGCCTACCAGAGCTACCTCATTGACCCGGCCTCGGTATCGGTGCTGGAAAAACTGTACTTCGAAGCGTTCCGCATCGGGCAGATGCGCACCAACCTGCAGGAAATGGAGCCCGTCATCCGAAATGCCGATATGCTGTCGTTTGACATCACCGCCATCCGGTCGGCCGATGCACCCGGTAATGCCCATGCCCAGCCCTTCGGGCTAACC
>JAGUUF010000321.1 GCA_020063545.1 Cytophagales bacterium | reverse complement strand
ATGGTTCGTCCGGCATCATTCGGTTTTAATCCGGACACGGCTGCATCCAATACCTTTCAGCAAGCAGCCACTAATGCCGGTAACATTCAGCAACCCGCCATCCGGGAATTCGACCGGATGGTTGACCTGCTGCGATCGCACGATATTGAGGTGATGGTTTTTAATGACACACCTGTTCCGCCAAAGCCGGATGCACAGTTTCCCAACAACTGGATTTCACTGCACGAAGATGGTACCGTGGTGCTCTACCCGATGATGGCCCCAAACCGAAGGCCCGAGCGAAGGAAGGATATCATTGACGAATTGAAAAGTCGCTTTATCGTGCAAGCCATTAAAGATTATGCTGACGAAGAAGTGAACAACCGTTTTCTTGAAGGCACAGGAAGTTTGGTTTTTGATTATGTGAACAGAATTGCCTACGCTTGCCGATCGCCCCGAACCGATGAAAACCTGGCGGGTATAGTTGCGCAAAGCCTTGGTTTCGGGCTAGTAATGTTTGATGCCGTTGATGAAAACGGAATCCCTGTTTACCACACCAACGTTGTTATGTGCATCGGATCCCGATTTGCTGTTATTTGCCTGGATGCTATTCATGAGGAAGGTGATCAGGAACGCCTGCTGAACAGCTTTGCTAAAACCGGCCATAAGGTGGTAGCCATAAGCTGTGCGCAAATGAACGCCTTTGCCGGGAATATGATGGAGGTTCGAAGCAGAAATAACGAGTCGTTTGTACTGCTTTCGGAGCAGGCATTCAATTCACTGCTGCCCGGCCAGGTCGATGCCATTTCGCGGTATGCTGAAATGATACCCATTCCGATACCCACCATTGAAAAATTCGGTGGCGGAAGTGTGCGGTGTATGATAGCCGGTAATTTTTTGCCTTCGCGGGATCAACAAAGATGAATTAAACAAGTAACTTCGGGCCTTGTCATAGTCAGGATTAGGCTTTATTTTCTATGGAGAAATTTGATTTGGTTGTAATTGGTGCAGGGCCATCGGGGTATGCGGCTGCGATGCGTGCACTGGATTTTAAAAAGAAGGTGTTGCTGATTGAGAGAAACCGGGTAGGCGGTGCCGGGGTTACCAACGGGGCGCTCTCATCAAAAACATGGTGGGAGTTATCGCGTGAAGCGGCAAGTTTCCGGAAAAGTTTAAAACGGTACAACATTCAGGCGCCCAGCATTTCGTTTAAGGAAATACAGGCCGAAGTGCGCAGGGCGGTAAGCGAACGAAAAGCCATGCTTGAAGAGCACATGCACCTGCTGCAACGTTCCACCTATTCCAAATTGCTTACGTTTAAAATCGGCACAGCGCGCCTGCTTAGCCAGCACGAAGTGGAGATTGCAAATGGCATTCATAAAGAAGTAGTGAAAACCGACTACATTATTCTGGCCACCGGCAGCCGCCCACGCCATTTGCCGGAGCTGCCCGTTGATGAGAAGATTGTAATGACCAGCGAGGGCATTGAAAACATGGAAGATTTTCCGGAAAGCATGGTGATTGTAGGAGCCGGGGTGATAGGTTGCGAGTACGCCACAATTTTTTCGGGATTCGGCAACACGAAGGTGCATTTAATTGATAAGGGCGATCGCATACTCCCGTTCGAAGATGAAGATGTTGTGCGTGTTATTGAGCGCAACATGGAAAACAGCGGGGTGCTCATTCACCGCAATTCCAGGCTGGTGCGTATGGAAATTAAAAATGGCCGGGTTGAATACGAACTGGAATACACCGATGGCGGCAAGGAAATTTTTAACGTAGAAAAGGCGCTGGTGGCCGTAGGCCGTACGCCTAACTATGAAGAATTGTGGGACGAAAACCACGTTGACATCCACATTTCAAAACGGGGCATTGAAGACAACGACACACAAACCAACGTATCGAATATTTATGCCGTTGGCGATATAACAGCCGATATTTCGCTGGTAAACGTGGGCGAACTGGAAGGACGGTACGCGGTTGAGAAAATTTTCGGCAAACCTGAACGCAAGCTGGTGTACGAAAACATCAGCACCATTATGTTTTTGAATCCGGAAGTGGCAGGCGTAGGGTTAAACGAAACCCATGCGCGCGAAAAAGGCATTGATTACAAAGTTGTTACCCTTGATTACAGTTGCATTCCCCGCGCCATTGCCAAGCGCAATACCCAGGGTTTTATAAAACTGCTGGTTACCAATGATGAGCATATGAAAATCCTGGGGATGAAGGTAGTAGGCAATCACGCTTCCAGCGCCATACAGGCTGTTGCATTGCTGATTTCGATGGATAAAGGTATTGAAGAGCTTGCCGAATGTGTTCACCCGCACCCCTCCATTACCGAGGGCATCCAGGAATGCGTGCGCATGCTGCTGGGTAAATCCATGTTCAAACCGAGTGCATTAACCGGCAAGTTATCGTGCCGAACCTGTTCAAATGGTGTGTATGCTGATTTGCATTTTTAGAATGGTATGATCCTACGCATTTTTATAGTACTTCTTCTTTTCAGTTTCCCTGGCAGGGCGCAACTCTTTTCTTTCAAGATGCCAAAAAAGAAGCCGGTGTATACTATGATTGACGCGGAGCAAATGATAAGGCGGCACATTGCCAAGGACTATGCTGAAAATTCCATTGAAGGCATTTACGCGGTTTCGTGTGTTATAAAGAAAAAGGGCCCAACCCTGTTGTCGCAGGTTGAGCGGGAACGAACCCTGGTAAGAAGGGAGAACTATGCACAGGTAGCTATACTTAAAGATTGGCCCGGCTCAAAAACCGAGTTTGTTGAAGTAGCCATTGGCAGCAACGATGATGGTAATGGTTACCCCGTAGTAGCAGAATTGAACAGCCTGGCAGAAGGAGGCGGGTTTATTTACAAGCACATTGAACCCGATGGCAAAACGATGACCTTTACCTTTATATATGATTCCATGAAACCGGATATACTGGAAGGTGTGTACTCGTTTGTAAAAGGCAGCCAAACGATTACGTACACCCTTACGTATCTTAAAACCTATCCAAAAAACAATACCTTTATCAACTCCCGTCAGTAGCGAATCAGTATTTCATTCAACGGCTTTCGTGTCAAATCGGGTACATAGGTTTCTTCTGCCGGGTAGCCCACCGGGATTAACAAAAATGGTTTTTCGTTTTCCGGCCTGTTCAGAATTTTTGAAAGAAAATTCATCGGGCTGGGTGTGTGGGTTAGTGCAACCAGCCCGGCATGATGGATGGCAGCCAGTAAAAATCCGCAGGCCAGCCCGACAGATTCGCTTACATAATAATTGGTGCTTTTGGATCCATCCGCATTGATGTCGTACAGTTTTTTAAACACCACAATCAGGTATGGGGCAGTTTCCAGAAAAGGCTTTTGCCAGTCGGTTTGTAATGGCCGAATTGCCTCGAGCCACTCTTCGCTCATCCGGTTGGTATAGCTTTCATGTTCTTCTTTTTCAGCCGCCTCCCTGATTTTCCGTTTCATATCAGGGCTCTTCACTAAACAGAATGTCCACGGTTGCCGGTGTGCCCCGCTTGGTGCAGTGGATGCGGTGAGGATAAGGGTATGAATAATCGTTTCGGGAACAGGTTTATCGGAAAAATCCCGTACGGTTCTTCGCTGATTCATCCACTCGTAAAAAATTCTGCTGCGGTTTGCTATTTCAGCATCCGGGTATGTTTCGTGTTCATACCGGATAAACGGGTAGCCGTTAATAGTCTTTTTCTCATGTGCATTCATGCTGAAAGATAAGACACAACATCCAGACCTGTTAACTGCTTTTGTAATCCTGCTGACAAAGCCGACTATTTTCAAAATGTTAACGGGCATAAGGCTCTCAAAAGAGAGTGTTTTTTACGTATGCCGCCTACCCAGCGCCTCCTCCACATCGGCAAGCGTTTTGTTTTTTGCCGCGAGCAGTACCAGGTAGTGGTACAGAAGGTCGGCCGCTTCGTTCAGAAAGCGCTCATCGTTTTGATCTTTTGCTTCGATGACAAGTTCAACGGCTTCTTCGCCAACCTTCTGGGCGATTTTGTTGATGCCTGCCTGGAATAGTGAAGTGGTATACGAACCTTCTTTAGGACTGGCTTTCCTCGAATGGATAACGGCCTGAAGCTTCTCAATACTAAAAGAATCTCCGGTTTCAGCGAAGCAGCTATCAGCACCGGTATGGCAAACAGGTCCTGCAGGTCTTGCCTTTATTAACAAGGTTTCGGCATCACAATCGGGTATAATCTCCACTACCTGCAGGAAGTTTCCGGATGTTTCACCTTTCGTCCATAGCCGCCCCTTGGTACGGCTAAAAAAAGTTACCCGTTTCTCCGACTGGGTTTTGGCAAGCGCCTCTTCGTTCATATACCCCAGCATGAGCACTTTTAGTGTTATATCATCCTGAATGATGCAGGGGATGAGCCCGTTATTTTTACTGAAGTCAGGTTTCATAGGCGTACAGGAATGCTGTGTTTTCGTAAGAATTCTTTTAGTGCCGGTATGGTGATCTCACCGAAATGAAATACGCTTGCAGCCAATGCCGCATCTGCCTTTCCAAGGGCAAATACATCGGCAAAATGCCCCATGCTGCCGGCTCCACCCGAAGCAATAACCGGTATGGTTAGCAGTTCGTGAAGTTTCTCAAGCGGGTCAATGGCGAATCCGTTTTTGGTACCGTCATGGTCCATGCTGGTGAATAATATTTCGCCCGCCCCCCGTTCCTGGCCTTCTTTTGCCCAACTGAATAGTTTTTTTTCGGTTGGGATTTGCCCGCCATGCGTATGCACAATCCACCCGTTGTTAATTTTCCGGGCATCAACAGCCAGCACGATGCACTGCGAACCAAATGCCCGGGCAAGTTCATCAACCAGGTTTGGATTTTGAACAGCCGATGAATTGATGCTGACCTTGTCGGCCCCCGCTTCCAGCAATGGGGCAACATCTTCTGCCGAGCGTATTCCCCCGCCAACCGTAAACGGAATGTTAATGTGCCTTGCCATTTCTTTTACCAGTGAAGCAAAGGTTTTGCGCTTTTCCCGGGTGGCCGCAATGTCAAGGAAGATAAGCTCATCGGCACCCTGGTTGGCATAAGCCGAGGCCAGTTCAACCGGATCACCGGCATCGCGCAGGGCAACAAAATTCACCCCCTTTACGGTGCGGCCGTTTTTAATATCCAGGCAGGGTATGATGCGTTTGGTCAGCATGTCAGATTAGATTTGCCTGTTTAAGTTCGCTGGCGGTTATCTTTTTTTCATAGAGCGCCTTGCCAATGATTACGCCATTCAATTTCAAAAACCGCAGACGCTGCACATCGTCAATGCTGCTTACGCCACCGCTGGCAATAAGCCGGAGGTCGGGGAAACGTGCTTTAAGTTTTTTGTATAGCGTCAGGTTCGGACCGTTTAACATGCCGTCCGATTGGATATCGGTGCACGCTACATGAAGCAGGTTATCCTTCATAAAAGACTTAATCAGTTCGTAAACCGTTAGCGGTGTATTTTCTTTCCAACCTGATATTTGCACTACTTCAGACTTAACATCGGCACTCAGGATGAAATTGTCGGGCCCGAATTTGTGCAGCCATTCAGAAAAAATATTAGGCTTACGGACAGCCAGGCTTCCTATGTTGATATAGTGTATGCCCAAACCAAGCAACCGGTCAATCTCTTCTTCAGTTTGCACACCTCCGCCAAAATCAACCTTTAAGGCAGTGTGCTCGGCAATCTTTTCCACTACCTTCCAGTTTACCACGTTACCCTGTCGGGCCCCGTCCAGGTCAACCAGGTGCAGGTATTCAAAACCTTCATCCTCGAACTGCTTTGCTATGGTAAGCGGGTTCTCGTTGTAAACGGTTACTTTTCCATAATCGCCCTGGAGCAATCGCACACACTTGCCGTTGATCAGGTCAATGGCCGGGATAACATTCATTCTGGTCATCATAGCCTTAAAAAACTTTTAAGCACCTGTTCTCCGGCTTCGGCCGATTTTTCAGGATGAAATTGTACCGCGTAAAAATTTTCCTTTTTCATAGCAGCGCTGAATGGAATACTGTATTCGGTTATTGCCGTGGTAAAAGTGTTAACCGGTACGTAGTAACTGTGTACAAAGTAAAAAGCCGGGTTTTCAACATGTGTTTCCGGCCAGTTGCCTGTTTGGGTAAGCGTGTTCCAGCCCATGTGGGGCACTTT
>JAGUUF010000130.1 GCA_020063545.1 Cytophagales bacterium | reverse complement strand
TGAGAGGCCACTTCCAGCAAATAGATCAATGTAAATTAAATTTTCCCATTTTTTTTGCATGCTTTTTGTGAAAATATCACAGTACCTACCAACAAGATTATATTTACTAAGAGCCCAACTTCCTACCTCGGGAATCTCTAGGCCATCATTTACTGTCTGAATGATTGGATTGAAATGGTTCATTTTAATTTCGAAATATTGTTATAAAACAGATCACCTCAAATTTCCCTTAAACATATTCATCTCCATGCGCACCCTGCGGCTTACGCCCATGGTGGTGGCGCGCACCAGTTTTTCAACGCCATGCCGGTGCTTAATCCGGTCGATGGCCTGGTAGAGGTTAATCGTTTCGGCCGTGTCGTCAAACAGGCTTACCTGGTGGTTTCCGTGCACCAGCCCGCTTAACCGCACGCCCACCAGCCGGATGAGCATCCTGCGGTGGTAAAGTTTGTCGAACAATTCCTGCACCACCCGGAGAATAACATGGTCGGATGACGTGTAAGGAACCTGCACCTGTTTGGTTTCCGTATCGAAGTTGGAATATCGGATTTTTACGGTAATGCACGAGGTAAGCTTTTTCTGCTCGCGCAGGGTAAAGGCAACTTTTTCCACCATGGCAATCAGCACGGATTTTAACCGCTTCACATCAATGGTGTCTTCCTCGAAGGTGCATTCCGTAGAGATGGATTTTTGTTCGCTGTACGGCACCACAGGGCTGTTGTCAATACCATGCGCTTTATTCCACAAGGCGATACCGTTTTTTCCGAACGCACTCACCAGGAATTTCAGGGGCATCTCGCGCAGCGTGGCCACCTTGCGCACACCCATATCGTACAGGAAGGAGGCTGTTTGTTTGCCGATCATCGGTATTTTTTCCACCGCCAGCGGGGCAAGAAAATCTTTTTCTGTTCCGGCCGGAATATGCTTTCTGGCGTTGGGCTTAAACTCACCGGTTGCCACTTTCGAAACCAGTTTGTTTACCGACATGCCCAGCGAAATAGGCAGGCCGCTTTCTTTCGTAATTTTTTTTTGCAGCTCCAGCGCCCAGGCAAATGCACCGAAGTATTTGTCCATGCCGCTGGCATCAATATAAAATTCATCAATGGATGATTTTTCGAACAGCGGTGCTTCTTCGGCAATCACTTCGGTTACCAGGTGCGATGCCCGGCTGTACGCCTCCACATCACCGGAGATGACCAGGGCATCGGGGCACAACTGCAGCGCCAGGTACATGGGCATGGCCGAGTGCACCCCAAACTGCCGGGTTTCGTAACTGCAGGCAGCCACCACGCCCCTGCGGCTTTGCCCGCCAATAATCAGCGGCTTGCCAACCAGTTTCGGATTACGCTGGCGTTCTACGGCTACGAAAAAAGCATCCAGGTCGAGGTGAATAATGTTGCGATCCATGCCGCTATATTAAACTAAATAAATTAGTAATTATATATTGTTTAACTAAAATATTTAGTATTATTTTGGAGCATGTCGTTAATCAGCAAAAACCTGAAGTTTTTAAGAAGCCGCCAGGGGCTCACGCAAAAGCAACTGGCAGAAAAGCTGAACCTCAACCAGCCGGTAATCGGTGCGTATGAAGAAGGTCGTGCCCTGCCTCCGCTGCCCGCGCTGCAGAAACTGGCCGGCCTTTTCCGGGTAAGCCTGGATGACCTGGCCAATACCGACTTAAGCAAACCGGGGCACCGGCTTCAGCAGGCGTCATCTTCAAAAGAAGTTCTGGCCATTACCGTTGATCGTACCGGTAAAGAAAATGTTGAACTGGTTTCACAAAAGGCGGCTGCCGGTTACCTGAACGGTTACCAGGACCCGGAATACATTACCGAACTCCCGAAAATTCATTTACCGGTGTTGCCGCAAAACCGCACCTTCCGGGCCTTCGAAATAAAAGGCGACTCCATGCTGCCGGTTCCGTCCGGCAGCATTGTGTTTGGCGAGTACATCGAAAAAACAGCGTACGTAAAAAACGGTAAGGCATACGTGCTGGTAACGCAAAGCGAAGGAATTGTTTTTAAGCGGGTTTTTTTCCTGGAGAACCAGCCCGGCAGCGTGTTGCTCGTATCCGATAACAAGCTGTACCCTCCTTATATACTTGCCCTTCGTGATGTGCGCGAAGTGTGGCTGGCCCGCGGGTGTTACGCTTCGTTTACCGATTAATTCAGGTCATGTTCATGCTGTCCATCCGGATGATGTGGCGACCGGCATTGAACGGATCATCGTTGTAAAAACCCGAAAGAATGCGGTGGGCAATCTGCTCAATAATTAATTCCTGGTCGGTCTTCCCTTCTTTGCCACGCCAATAAACCCGGTTGGGGTGCCGCTTCATATCTTCAACATAAGCCCGGGCCCGGTTAAATTGTTCATCGGTGTAGGTAATCGTAAAACAGGTTCGTACATGTTGTGTTTCCATAGCAGTTTTGCATTTACAATTGAAGTGCCGGAGAATTTG
>JAGUUF010000151.1 GCA_020063545.1 Cytophagales bacterium | reverse complement strand
TCAGCCCTGCTGTCGCGGTGCCAGGTTTATACCCTCAATCCGCTAACTGCTGATGACCTGCTGATGCTGGTTAACCAGGCGATTGAAAAAGACGAAGAATTGAAAAAGAGGTCAATTCAACTAAACCAGTACGGTGCCTTATTCAGGCTGTCGGGAGGCGATGCCCGTAAAGTTCTTAACCTGCTTGAGCTGATTGTTGATTCCGTTTCCGACCCGGTTGTTATTACCGATGAACTGGCTACGCAGGTGGCACAAAAAAAGATTGCCATCTATGATAAAAGCGGTGAGCAACACTATGACATCATCTCCGCATTTATCAAATCCATACGCGGAAGCGATCCAAACGCAGCCATATATTACCTGGCCCGGATGGTGGAAGGCGGAGAAGATGTAAAATTTATCGCCCGCAGGATGGTCATCCTCGCCTCGGAAGACATCGGCAACGCCAATCCCAACGCCCTGGTGTTGGCCACCAGCGCCTTTCAGGCCGTTGATGTTATCGGTTATCCGGAAGCGCGCATCATCCTGGCGCAATGCGCGGTTTACCTGGCCTGTTCGGCCAAGAGCAACGCAAGCTACATGGCCATTGAAGATGCCATTCGTGTAGTAAATGAAACCGGAGATTTACCGGTACCGTTGTCAATCCGAAACACGCCCACTAAACTTATGAAAGAACTGGGCTATGGAAAAGGCTACCAGTATGCACATCATTATGAAGGAAATTTTGCCGATATGGAGTTTCTTCCGGAACAACTTGCCGGAACAAAATTGTACGATCCGGGCAACAACCCGCGCGAGCATGAGTTACGGAAATACCTGCGAAACCTGTGGAAAGAAAAATATGGTTACTGAAGTGAAGTTCCAATAACTACCTTGTGATTTCTGAACCGTTGCTATGAAGCAAATCCTGTTCGATTCTTCGCCATACTTCATCCTGTTGTGCCTTTTGGGTGGTTTTGGGTATGCCTCCTTGCTGTACTACCGGGTGAAATATCCCTGGAGCAACACGTTAAACAGGCTGTTGTTTGTATTGCGCACCGTTTTAGCAATGTTTCTGCTGGTTCTGCTGCTGGGCCCCATTGTAAAACAGGCTGAGACGTTTACCGAGAAACCGGTTTTCGTCATCCTGCACGACAATTCCCTATCGGTTACCGAAACTATGGATTCGGCCGCGCTGCGCACGTTTTTCAACCGTGTTTCTGGTCTGAAATCAACCCTGAGTCAGCGAAATGTTGAACCGTTTTTACTCGATTTGCAGGGAAATGATTTTGACGGAACCATGTTCGCTGCCCCTGTTACCAACCTTCATGATGCTCTCCGGAAAACTGCTACCCGGTTTGAGGGCCGCAGAATTGAAGGTGTAGTGTTGGTTTCGGACGGCATTTACAATGCGGGTCTTTCACCGCTCTTTGGCGACTATACCTTCACAGTGCACACGGTTGGCCTGGGCGATACTTCGCTGCGTATTGATCTTTCAGTAAAGGATGTGGTGTACAATAAAATTGCTTACCAGGGTAACCAGTTTCCGCTACATGCTGATATTGCTGCTACGGGTTTCCACAACGAACCGGTTGTTGTTTCGCTGGTGCACAAAGGTTCGGTTGTTGAGCGCAAAACCCTTACCGTTACAGATGACGGGTTACTGCGGGCAGCGTTTCAGCCGGTTGCAGCAGAAGAGGGTATCCAACGCTGGGATGTTGTGGTGGAAAGCAAGCCTGGAGAGCGCAACATCAAAAACAACCGGGCTTCA
This sequence comes from Cytophagales bacterium, assembly GCA_020063545.1. Taxonomy (GTDB): domain Bacteria; phylum Bacteroidota; class Bacteroidia; order Cytophagales; family Cyclobacteriaceae; genus UBA2336. The sequence goes on along the minus strand of JAGUUF010000151.1, from coordinate 1,876 downwards.
GTCTTCATAGACGTAGTAAAAGGCAAAAAGAAAATACTCATCGTTGGAAGCGCACCCCATCCGGATATAAAAGCCTTGCGGTCGGTACTGGAAAAGAATCCGAACTACGAAGTGCTCATTCACATACCACCCGTGAGCGAAGTTGACACGCACCTGTTGCAACCTTCGGCAGTCGACCTGATTATCTTCCACCAGGTGCCCGATGTGCGCGGCCGCCACCGGGAATTGGTTCAGCGTGCCATGGCAAGCCGTACACCGGTTTTGCTTATCCTGGGCCAGCAAACCGACTGGAACCAGCTTGCACAATTTAATGTGCCCATAAAGTTTGAACAGCTACCCCGCCAGTTTGACGATGTTACACCGGTGATTAACCCGGATTTTTCATTGTTCGGACTTTCCGCAAATGCCGGCACAACGTTCAACGCTTTCCCACCGGTTAGCGTGCATTTTGGTAAAATGCAACCTTCGGCACAGGCCATGCCCCTGCTGATGCAGAAAGTAGGAAGCCTCGTTACCGATAAGCCGTTGCTGGTGGTTGAGCAAGGTGAACCGCGCAGGCTGGGCATGATGCTGGGCGAAGGTTTATGGCGATGGAGGCTGCACGAATATGCAAAAACTGAAAATACCGAAGTATTTGATGAATTTTTCGGGAAGCTGATCCAGTTTCTCTCAACAACCGAGGACAGGAGCAAATTCCGGTTTTTCCCGGTGAAGCAGGAATTTTCTGAAACCGAGCCGGTGGTGTTTGAGGGCCAGGTTTTCAACGACATTTTTGAACCGGTTTATGGAAACACCATTGACCTGGAACTGACCGATGAGCAGGGCAAACGCACACAATACAGCTATCTGGTAAGCCCCGGAAATAACCGGTATACCCTGAACGGCCTCCGGGAAGGCGTGTTCCGGTATAAGGCTGTTACTACGGTGAATAACCTGCGGGAAGAGGTGCGGGGGCAGTTCATGGTTTCAGGCCGGCAACTGGAATTGGTTAACCTTACGGCTGATTTTGATTTGCTTCGGAAGCTGGCACAGAACACGGGCGGCAGGTTTTATACGGCAAACCGGCTTGACGTTTTGGAACGCGACCTTTCTGCAATTGAAGCCCGCGGAATTTTGCGGAGCAACGAACGGTACCAGCCGGTCATCAGTTTGCCCTGGATTTTCCTGATTTTGGTAGCACTTGTTGGCACCGAATGGTTTTTGAGGAAATACTTCGGAGGGTATTAGCACGGTACCGGTAGTTTGCTTTTGGTTTTCGATGAGCAAAGAGCGGGTACTTACTTTCTATATCGCGTTTGTGTGTGATGCTGCTATCCTGCCGAGATCGCTACTTCTACTGTTTGGAACCATAATAAAGTTTTCTGAAGGATCGGCAAAAAGAAACTCTGTCAGCTTGGGATTGCCAAGCCCGCTCACTAGCAGCTTAGAATGTGCGTTGATTGAGCATATTGCCAATGAGTGTAGCGGTCTCAACCGTATGCTTCCTTGATTAATGCACTATCTATTTGGGTCATAATTGACTTTCTTTTTCCGGAAAGCCAGATCACTTGTCTGGAAACCTATCCGTACCTGAAACCTTTGTGGGTAAATGTGATTTTGTGTCTGGTTGTCTAAGTTGTACAATGCTGTCATTGTCATATACAACTTTGGGTGAATCAGGAATCTTCGACCTGCCCCAATAAAGTAGTTTCCATTCCATCTATCCTTCTCCGTTTGTTCAACTGAATTTCCTGAAGCTCCTGTCATTTCTCCCTCCAAATAAGCATACCATGATTTCAAAATATCATAGTTCACAAATGCTTTAAATGCTGTATTTTTTGGTGAAACATACCAACTATGTTTGATCGAATCCGAAAATGTTACACGGTAATTCATA
>JAGUUF010000324.1 GCA_020063545.1 Cytophagales bacterium | reverse complement strand
TCTGTTTGCAGATGGCAATCCGTCTTTCAAACGTGTCGGCCTGGCCCTGCTCATCAAAAGCCATTACCACCACGGCTGCACCGTACCGCCTTACGAGTTTTGCCTGCCTTACAAACTCTTCTTTTCCAGCCTTAAGACTAATGGAATTGACAATACCTTTGCCCTGCAGGCACTTCAGCCCGGCTTCAATCACTTCCCATTTGGAAGAGTCTATCATAACAGGTACGCGGGCAATCTCGGGTTCGGAAGCCACCAGGTTAAGAAATTTCACCATGGCGGCTTTCGAATCGAGCATGCCTTCGTCCATGTTCACATCAATTACCTGGGCACCGCCCCGCACCTGGTCGAGCGCTACTTCCAGGGCTTCATCAAATTTATCTTCTTTGATGAGTTTAAGGAATTTTGCGGAACCTGTAACGTTTGTCCGTTCTCCAATATTGACAAAGTTTGATGCCGGAGTAACCGTAACTGGTTCGAGGCCGCTTAGTTTTAGTCGATAGTCCATAGTTAATTAGTCCATGGACCTAAGTCCATGGCATCATCCTACTTAATTGAATTTTTTAACGCCTGAATACCTTTTATTAACTCAGTCAACTTATCATAGAAGTAATTGAATTCTATATCATCCACCAATTCTCTCCTTTTGGCAAGATAAAAGCAGCACACAACTTCAATTGCCGACCGTAATGCAATGGAAAGAAATCTTCTAAACTCCGGATTTGTCTGGCCAGTCGAGCCTTCGGCAATATTCAATGCGACTGAGTCTGACGCGCGCTGAATCTGAGAAGTCAGTACAAACATTTCCTTCTTAGGAAACTTTTTAGTTAACTCATGAATCTCACCTGACAAATCAATTGCCATTTGCCATACTTTCAACCTCTCAAACTTAAATGCCATGAATTTAGCGTTTACCAAACTATCGACCATTGACTAACTGGCTATCGACTGAGCGTGGGCTGTAGCGCGAAGCTACTTCCGCTATTTTCCGAATGTGATCCGGTGTTGTTCCGCAGCATCCGCCAACGATATTTACGAGCCCTTCTTTCAGGTATTCTTCAATTTGATTTGCCATTTCTTCCGGGGTCTGATCGTAATGACCGAACTCATTTGGCAGGCCGGCATTCGGGTACGCACTCACAAACGCATCCGATTCTTTCGCCATTACCTGTAAATAAGGCCGCAACTGGTTAGCACCCAGCGCACAATTTAACCCGATGCTCAACAAAGGCACATGCGAAAGTGAAATCATAAAAGCCTCGGTAGTCTGACCCGAAAGCGTTCGGCCGCTCGCATCCGTAATCGTACCCGATACCATGATAGGCAGGAGGTATTCATCCCCCCTTAAGGGGGGATTGAGGGGGGTGTAATGATTTTTTCTTGTTTCCTCAACATACTTCTCAATTGCAAACAAGGCAGCCTTTGCATTAAGGGTATCGAATATTGTTTCTACCAACAGTAAATCCACACCGCCTTCAACAAGGCCGGCAGTTTGTTCATAATAGGCTTCAACCAGCTCATCGAAGGTGATGGCGCGGTAAGCCGGGTCATTTACGTTTGGCGAGATGGATGCGGTTTTGTTTGTTGGCCCCAGGGCACCTGCAACGAAGCGGGGTTTTTCCGGGTTTGCCCGGCTAAATTCATCGGCAACCATTCGGGCAATTTTTGCCGATTGAAAATTTAATTCGTAAGCCAGCCCGTCAAGATGATAGTCGGCCTGGGCGATGCGTGTGCTGCTGAAGGTATTCGTTTCAATAATGTCGGCCCCTGCTTCGAGGTATTGGCGGTGAATTTCCGCAATGATATCAGGCCGGGTGATAGAAAGCAGATCGTTATTGCCTTTAAGTGGATAAGGATGATCCTTAAACCGTTCACCCCGAAAATCCTGTTCTTCAAGGCGGTAGCGCTGTATCATGGTACCCATGGCGCCATCCAGCACAAGTATACGTTTCTTCAGTAAGTCGCTGATGTTCATAGCTCCCTGCACATTTACTATTATCCAGAGAGCCCGGTGAGTGGGGTACTTATCGTTGTCATGACGCTTATGGTCAGACTGGGATTTAGCACAACGCCCATAACGGACAGGATGCTAAGACGTCACAGGGCCCATTCCCTCGGTCTTTCTGGATAAGCAATCGCAAAGAAACACAATCAGGTGCAAAAAGAAAAATTATCAACTGGCTGGCGATAAATTGCCCGGCCATTCAATTCCGATAGTGTATATATTAGGAGGTTGCACCATACCCGCTTACCTTTGAGCCGCATGAAGCTCGCTGCTGTTGACATCGGCTCCAACGCCATTCGCTTCCAGGTTTCTTCGGTACTCGATCGCGGGAAGCACGTCATCTTCAAAAAAATGGAATACGTACGGTTCCCCCTCCGGCTCGGGCACGATGTGTTTAACAGCAACAACATCAGCGCCCGCAGCATCGAAAAATTTAAGAAACTAATGCGCGTGTTCAAAATGCTTATTGAGCTCTATGAAGTTGACGACTACATGGTGTGCGCCACCTCGGCTATGCGCGAATCGGAAAACGGGCAGCAACTGGCCGAAGAGGTGGAGAAAGAAATAGGCCTGACCATCCACATTATTGACGGTAAACGCGAGGCCGACCTGATTAACCAGGCCATCATCTCCTACCTGTCGGATGCCTCCTACCTGCACATTGACGTGGGTGGCGGCAGTACCGAGCTTAACCTGTACTTCCACGGAAAGAAAATTAAAACCCGTTCCTTTAAAGTGGGTTCGGTTCGTGTACTTGAACACCACGATTCGCCCCTGATGTGGGACGATATGGAAAAATGGGTGCGGAAAAACGTAAAAAAGGAATACGGCAAGGTAACCGCTATCGGAACGGGGGGCAACATCAGCAAACTGTACGAACTGGCCCAGCTAAAACCAAACAAGCTGATGTCGCTTAAAAAAATGAAGGACGTAAAGAAGATGGTGGAAAAACACTCTATTGAAGACAGGATTTACCAATTACAGATGAACCCCGACCGGGCCGATGTGATTGTGCCCGCCAGTGATATCTATATAAAGGTGATGGAATGGGCAGGGGCCAGGTACATGCAGGTACCCGAGGTGGGGCTTAAAGACGGCATTATGCTGCACCTTTTCCGCAAAAACGCCAGCCAAAAAAAGATTGAGTTTGCCAACCTGCAAGACCAGAGCCAGGGCCGGAAAATCATCCGGTTTTAGCACATAAAGCTATGGGCAGAAGCCCTGGTTGCTGGCAAAAGGTAAGAGTCTACTGTCCTGCCTGCCGCCCAGGACGGAATTGGGCATCTTATAAATTCAAAACCACAAATCTCCAAAATCCCCGATTTAGGGGATATTCACTATTGCAATTTTTTACCTACCTTCAATTTTAAATCCCATCTTACTTTACCCGGTAAGGCAGGATTAATGAACTGAATCCAAAAAACAACCTTATGAAAAAAATTCTACTCTCGGTTTTAATCATGGTGGGTACAGCCGCAGCGTTTGCGCAGGTACCCGGTACGCTTTCCTACCAGGGAATTCTTGTAAAAACAAGCCCTCCGGCCGATGCCGGCAAACCGGTTGATGACGGTTTGCACTTTGTACGTTTTCTTTTTTATAATGTACCCGTTGGCGGCAGCCCGGTTTATTCAAGCCTGGGAACAGGGTCGGGTAACTCCGTTACTACATACAAGGGCATGTTTTCATTTGTAATTGGCTCCGGGTCGCCAGGAAACGACCCTATTCCTGCCGGCATTTTCAATGAGCAACTGTATGTGGAAGTTGTGGCTGACGGGGTAACACTTACACCCAGGATTCCATTAAC
>JAGUUF010000259.1 GCA_020063545.1 Cytophagales bacterium | reverse complement strand
ATGGCCGGTGAGTACACCGCACCGCCCGCACACGGCCCCATGATGGCCGAGATTTGCGGGATCACGCCCGATGCCAGGGTGTTGCGATAAAAAATATCCGCATAACCGCCCAACGATACCACGCCCTCCTGGATGCGCGCTCCGCCCGAATCGTTTAGCCCGATAACCGGTGCGCCATTTTTCATGGCCAGTTCCATGATCTTCACAATCTTTTCGGCATGTGTTTCGGAAAGGGAACCCCCGAATACGGTGAAGTCCTGAGAGAATATGTATACCAGCCTTCCGTTAATGGTGCCATAGCCGGTAACCACACCATCGCCCAGGTAGTGTTCTTTGTCAAGCCCGAAATCCTTGGCGCGGTGCATCACAAACTTGCCGAGTTCTTCAAACGATCCTTCGTCCAGCAGCAGGTTAATCCGCTCGCGGGCTGTTAGCTTGCCCTTGGCATGTTGCTGTTCTATGCGCTTTTCTCCTCCCCCCAGCAGGGCTTCGTTGTTCTTGCGATCCAACTCATCAAATTTTTGCTGAAGGATGGTATCGGGTGCTTTTCGTTTTGCCATGAAGAATGCTATCAGTCCGAAATATAGTTAAAGGACAGGAAGGTAGTAAATTGCCCCGTTTTTACGGATATGACTGAGCGCATCGCCATTGTTGATTTGGGCACCAATACCTTTCACCTGCTTGTGGCAGAAAAGAAAGAGGGGGAGTATGTTATCATCCACCGCGACCGGCAGGCCGTGAAGATTGGCAAGGGAGGGATAAACCGGGATCGGATTACCGAAGATGCCATTGACCGTGCACTGGATGCAATGCGGTTATTTAAAAATACAATCGCCTCATTTCAGGTGTCTTCCGTTATTGCCTTCGGAACAAGCGCTTTACGCAATGCTGTTAACCAGCGGGAGGTGCTTTCGAAAATTAAATCCGAAACCGGCATTGAGGTACGCATCATTACGGGAGAAGAGGAAGCAGAATACATTTACTACGGGGTACGGTGGGCACTGAAACTTGAAAATGAAAACTTACTGATACTGGACATTGGCGGTGGCAGTGTGGAATTTATCATTGCCAACGGCACGGAGGTTTTCTGGAAAGCGAGTTTCGAAATAGGCGCCCAGCGGTTGCTGGAAAAATTTCAGCAGCACGACCCGATTACGCAGGAAGAAATCAGGGCGCTCGATCGGTATTTTGAAGAGCAGTTGCCCGCTCTTCGGAAGGCCCTTAATCGTTACCGGCCTCAAACCCTGGCCGGTTCATCCGGCACGTTCGATACGCTGAGTGATATGTACTGTGCAAAGGAAAAAATTATCACCGCGGCAAACGCTTCTGAAACCCCGCTGACCATTGAAGCCTTCCATACCATTTACGCTGAGCTGATTGCCAAAAACCGGGAGGAGCGGCTGGCCATGCCCGGCATGATTGAGATGCGCGTAGATATGATTGTGGTGGCCTGCTGCCTGATTAGGTACGTTTTACGGATCCACACCTTCAGCAGCATCCGCGTATCCAGTTACTCGCTGAAAGAAGGTGTGCTGGCTTCAGTCGGGTAACGATTAAAGCCCGCTCACCTGCTTATCCTTCGGGTACTTTACCTCGTACTTAAACAACACTTTCTTTGTTTCATTCGGCTGCAGGTTCATTTCCCAAACGAGTTTACCGGTGTCTTTCGAGTACTTTGCCCCGCCCACTTCGGTTACGGTTACTTCAATCTGGTTGTTCTTCGATACCGGCACCTGGTCTTCCACCACCAACTTTACAGGTTCATTGCGCGTGTTGCGCAAGGTAATTTCCCATGCTGCCGTTTCGCGGACGGCCGAGCCAATGGCTTTGCGCGAAGAAAAATCCTTAACCCGCTGGCGCTGTACAACAATCCGTTTGTCGCGCCCCAGCGAAACGGAAATGGTGTCTTTCACACTGTTCGGATCGATAAACGATTTTCCTACAAACGTTCCTTCAAAAAAAACGTTGGCCTCACCCGGCAGCAGGCTGAACTCCTCCCAGCCCGTGGCGCGGGCAAGCAAAAAGGCATCGTTATCCAGTTTGGGCGCAACGGCATACCGGTAGTCGGCTTTCATTTCGTGGTTGCGGATGTCAACCAATGTAGGCTTCGATGCGGAAACAACCGTATAGGGCAGGCTGATGTCAAACTCGGAGTTCAGGCTGGTTTGCAATGTTTGCGTGTAATCGGCAATGCTCTTTTGCTCCGTTGCCGGAACTTCCACGCTCAAGTCAACTTCTTCAGCCTTTTCAGGCGCGGCCCGGTGCACTGCTCCCATCCGCGACACATCGCGCGATCGGTAGGAAGGGTAGTAAAAATCAAGATACCAGGTGTACAACTCGGGCTTGTTGCCGCCCAGGCTGGGGTTGGCGGTGGAGAGTTTCAGCCGCACATCTTTCCAATCCTCCCCGGTGCTCTGATACACATTGGCCTTATAGCTTAACTGGATCGGGCTTTTTGTGTTCACAGCCCGCAGGTCGTACACGGCATACCAGCCGGCATTATCCACCACGTAATTCACTTCCAGGTCAATGGTGCCGGCTGCCTCGGCCGAAAGGCTGATCACAATTTCGCTGGTATTGCGGCTGTACAATTCGTTCTGCTCCCGCACCTGGTTGTTCAGTTTATTGATGCGCTCATTGATTCTTCGGATTTTTTCATCGCTTTTGATCTTTGCCATGCCGATTTCGCCAAGCCGGCTGCGGTAAAACTCGGCCATCGCTTTAAGCTCATTCACCGAAATGTTCTGGTTATTCCCACCGATTTTCTGGTTGGCCAGTAATAACTGCTCTTCTTTGTTCAGTACGTCTTTTTGCTGCTGCTCCACCAGCAAGGTTCTTTTGTAATATTCCAACGAATCATTTAATACCCGAAGGCTTTTAGGAAGGTTAAATTCGTTAATGAAGTTTTGGCGATGGTTAATGCCCAGCAAAACAAAATTTCCCCTACCCGAAACCTGCACGCTTTGCTGGTCGAGCTGCGCGGTAAGGCCCGAAAGCACCAGGTTTGTTTTGCCTGCCTCCACGCGGGTTTTGAGTTCGCGTGTAACCTGAGCACGATTTAAAAAAACGGTAACACGTGTAATCCTGGAATCTACCGGTTTCTCGGGCTGGGCAATTGCCTGCAGTGCGATAACACAAAAGATAAATACTATGCTGGTTGACCTCATACGTTAAAAATTTACACATCAGATGCTCGCCTGCATCCTTTTTCACAAACCAAAGTAAATCTTTTTTGCCTGATCACGGCATTTGGCCGGGTTCCCTATCTTTGCCCGCGCATGAGCCCTCGCATCTATACGATTGCCGAACTGAAGCATTTTGCCTTCACCGTATTTGTAAAAATGGGCTGCCCGGAAGAAGATGCCCAACTGGCTGCCGATGCCCTATTGGCTGCCGATGTGCGGGGTATTGATTCGCATGGCGTAGCCCGGCTTTCGGGTTATGTGCGGCTTTGGGAAGCCAAGCGCATTAACACCAGACCGGTTATCAGGGTTGTGCATGAAACACCGGGAACAGCAACCGTGGATGGCGATTCGGGCTTGGGCCTGGTGGTAGCGCCCAAAGCCATGAACATCGCCATAGAAAAAGCAACGTCCTCCGGAACGGGCTGGGTGGCTGTGCGCAACTCCAACCACTTCGGCATTGCGGGCTATCACGCCATGCTGGCCTTGCGGCACAACATGATCGGCTGGGCCATGACCAATGCCAGTCCACTGGTAGCGCCCACCTTTTCCACCGAGCGGCTGCTGGGCACCAACCCGATTGCGGTGGCCATACCTGCCGGAAAACAAGAGCCGTTTATTTTGGACATGGCCACCACCACGGCAGCTAACGGAAAACTGGAAATACTCCAGCGAAAAAACAAAGAAGCTCCGCCCGGCTGGATTCAAACCAAAGACGGAAGGCCGTCTACCAACCCGCACGAACTGAAGGAAGGCGGGGCGCTTATTCCACTGGGAAGCGATTACGAGCACGGAAGTCACAAAGGGTATGGCCTTGGAGCCATGGTGGACATTCTTTCGGCCGTGCTGAGCGGGGCGAACTACGGCCCCTGGGTGCCTCCGTTTGTGGCCTTTTTGCAACCCCCTGCCGACCCGGTAGGTTTGGGTATCGGTCATTTTTTAGGCGCCATGCGCATTGATGCCTTCAGGCCGGCCGAAGAATTCAATCACCACATGGACAATTGGCTTGCCCGTTTCCGTTCGGCTAAAACCATTGACGGGAAAGATGCTGTGCTGATCCACGGTGATCCCGAACGGGAAATGACCAGGAAACGCCTGCGTGACGGGGTTGAACTTAACCCCAACGTAGAAAAAGACCTGAAGGAATTGGCAGGCCGCTTCGGGCTGTCGCTCTAAAAACTTATTCCACCAATGGTGATCCCTGCCCTGATTACCCACGGACTTTGATACGGTGTGTATACACTGGAAGAAGCTGTGTAGGAAAAATTATACAAGGCCATTACAAAGAACGCGGCATTTCTGCCTATGGGTTGAATAAATCCTCCGCCAGCCAGGAAACTGTTAAAACTTTTTCGCGCTGTTTCACCATTACCCACGTAGTATTCGTAATTCAGGTGTTCGTACTCGGTTTGAATAAAAATGCCGTTGTAAACCGTGAACCGTGCGAACGGATTTATTGCATAATCATTAAAGGATATAGGAGGATTAATCGTTTTATATTTCGTGTACCGGTACGTAAAGCCGGTTCCGGCAATAAATCTTTTGGTGATGGCATACCCGATAATAGGCGAAATGGAAACGAAATCCACGGTGTTGCCGAAACTCAATCCTAAACCGCCTCCTGTTACAATACGCTCCCTGGCAGGAATTCCCTCCAGGCTGTTGTTTTTACCCTGTGCCATCACCATTACGGTAAAAAGCAAGGCAGCAAAACTTAAAAATAGCGGCTTCATATTACTGCGGGATTATTCCTCAACAATCACAAACACATCTTCATTGTCTTTCTTCATCAGGTACTTTTCGCGGGCAAATTTTTCGAGGGATTCGCGATCTCCGAACAACTCGTGTTTATCCTGTTCTACTTCTTTTATTTTTTGCCGGTAATACTCTTTTTCATTCTCCAGCGCCCGCAGTTTGGCCGACAGGCGGTAGCGCGAAATCAAATCGTTCGAATCCAGAAACAGCATCCACACAAAAAAAATCAGGCCGGTAATCACATAAAAATTACGGAAGGCCTTTGGCAATTTCTTCCACATAAGCTTAAAAAATGATGACTAAGGTAGCGGTAAAAACGGTAGATTACAACATACCTCAACCAGCGGAACACGCTCAGAACTTCTT
>JAGUUF010000085.1 GCA_020063545.1 Cytophagales bacterium | reverse complement strand
TTTGTTCATTGTTCTGAATTTAGTTTCGGCAAAAATAAAATAAATCTCAATTCCTGTCGCGCTTCCTGTACTTTCTGCGCTCAATTATTACGATAAGTTTGCGCAGCAAGTCGAAATACAAGGTGATGAATAAAAACGCAGTCATCAGCCAGATGACCGCAATGTTGAAATAGTAGGTATCGAATACCCGTCCGGCAAAATGCTTGGTGGGCTGATAAAAATTGGCCGTATAATCAAAAAAATGTTTGGGTCTGTGTTCTTCCATATAAATGGGAAAGTACTTCTGAATAAGGTTTCCTTCGTACTCAATAATGCGCTGCTGGGTCGTTACGTTTTTCACCCAATCGCCAACTTCTTTGTTGGCATATTGCTTCCGGAACGCCTCATACGCAACTTCTTCTTGGGGTGTTTTGATTCTTTCATTAATGTATGCATCGCGCTTACTGGCAGCCTGGTTAAGTTTAGCAGTGTAATAGTTTCGAAGCTTACCCAAAAAACGCTGGGTGGAGTCATACGCGGCCGAATCAAATTTCCCGATTTCCAGTTTTACAATTTCGGGCAGTTTATCTTCACCAACCAGTTTTAACTCGTTGGTAATTTCGTTTCGCAATAAGGCCAGGGTGTACTGCAGTTCTCTGTGATTTTTATTCCGCCAATGGTCGCGGCTGTTGAGGCAATACGAAAGTTTTGATTCCAGTTCGGGTATCAGGTACATTCGTTTAAAGTCCGAAATGGCAATGGTTTTGTCCCATTCATACAATTCTTTTTCGTACGGGTTATCCCGGAATTGCGTAACCATGTATGCTTCGAAGGCCCAGCGCGATGCCATCACATCCCCCATCAGGGGCACACCTACCGGTTCGCCTACCTGCGGGTTGAAGCGATCAAACTGGATAACCACACCGCTCAGAAGCAGTTGCGGTATGATTAACAGCGGAATGAGAATATAAATGGTAACAGCCGAATTAAAGGCCGCGCTGATATTCAATCCCAGGATGTTGGCAAAACACGAAGTGCTGAACAGGATAAGCCAGTACCGCATTTCGGTTAAAGGTATTTCCAGCACCAGGTTTCCGATAATCAGAAATGAAAATGTCTGAATAGCGGATATCGAGAACAGCACCACTACTTTTGAATACAGGTAACTGGCCCGGCTTAAGTGCAGAAACTTCTCACGTTTTAAAATTTTCCTGTCCCTGAAGATTTCTTCGGCACTTAGCGTAAGCCCGAAAAACAGCGCCACCACCACGCTCATAAAAAAGTAAACCGGGATATTCTGGTTATCGAAAAATGTATAGCGTGCATCGCTGCCGGCCAGCACATTGTAATACTTCACCATAAAGCTGATGAAAAACGCCAGCACAGGGGCTTCCAGCAGGTTAATGTACAGGTATTGCCGGTTGGAAAGTTTGGCCAGCACATCACGAATCATGAAGATCTTCAACTGGCTTAGCTTGCCTGCAATGGCCTGGGTAACCGGCAGGGCATCGCGGCTATGCTCAACCCTGGAGATTTTTAGCTTCTGCTTAAAATACTGGTACCACTGCCCGGGCGAAATTTTTCGGGTGTTGGTAAGCCGCCCGTATTCATTAACAACTTTGGTTTCAATGATGTTGAAAACCTGTTCGGGGTTGATGTTGCCGCATTCGGGGCATGCACCCTGTGTTTTGTTGGCGGCATTAATTATGTCGCGGAAATAAATTACCGATTCAACCGGGTTGCCGTAGTAAATCTGGAAACCGCCTACATCAAGGATAATCAGCGTATCGAACATTTTAAAAATATCGGACGAAGGCTGGTGAATAACCACAAAAATCATTTTACCCCGCAGTGAAAGTTCCTTGAGCAGGTCCATGATGTTTTCCGAATCGCGCGAGGAAAGCCCGGAGGTAGGCTCATCAACAAATAGAATGGCGGGCTCGCGCAGCAGCTCCAACCCGATATTAAGCCGTTTACGCTGGCCGCCACTTATGGTTTTCTGCAAAGGCGAACCGACTTTAAGGTTACGTGTTTCACTTAACCCAAGCTGGTTCAGCACCTTTTCTACCAGTTCGGCAATTTGTTCCTTTGTGTACTGACCGAAACACAGCCGTGCCGCGTAATACAGGTTTTCAAACACGGTTAAATCTTCAATCAGCAGGTCATCCTGCGGAATGTACCCGATAATACCCTGAACTTTTTCAGGATTTTCATGGATGTCAATGCCGTTGATGGCGACCCTGCCGCTTGAAGGCGCCTCCGATCCGTTTAATACATTCAGCAACGTTGATTTACCCGAGCCGCTGGCGCCCATAATGCCGATGAGTTTTCCGCCCTGTTCGGCTATGTTAATATTCTGCAACCCTGCCCTGCCCGATTTAAAGTGATAAAAGATATGGTCGGCCGTGAACGTAATTTTTTGCAACTGGCCCCCAACCAAAAAGCGCCCGACTATATCGCTGTAGTAAATCGGCTCAATCTTATCGCCCCGGATGGTGCTGCCGGTAGGGAAGATATCCACTTTACGACTTTTTAAAGGGATACTGTTTAGGTATAATACCGAAATGCCGAGGTATTTTATGAAGTAGGTCTCCTCCAGTTTCAGGATGGCAACTAAACCGTTTATGTTTTTTTCGATAATCCGCGGCCCCGGGTACGGCTTGTCATCGTATCCTTCATCAATTACCAGTACGTTGGGTGCCGATAGTTCGTCAATATCCTGACCCACAACGAAATTGCGAAGGGCATCGATTTCCTTGCGCGGTATTTTCAATGCCTGGCCAATATAGAAAATGAGGTTTTCCTGCCGCTCAGATATTTCCCAGTCGGCAAATACCAGTTCAATGATCTTTACAATTAGCACCAGTTTTTGCTGCATGGTAAGCGCCTGGTTAACCTGTTTGCTGATTTGCATGATGCGCGACCAATCGTCAACAAACTGGATGGTATCCGGGTCAAGGGCGCTTAAGTCCTGTGTCGATTCAACCTTGTGGTTCTTGCAGAAATCATCGAACAGGTTCAGGTAGTATTTGGTCGAGTCGCGGTTAAGGTGCAGGCTCAGAAACTCTTTGATGTTGTTGCGCTCATCCTCGGTAATGCGCTCGCGCGCCACGATGGCAAACAACTGGATAATGGCCTTCAGTAATTCTTCACTCATGCCCGGGAAATACGGCCTAAAATAGCCTTAAAATAATAATTAAACGAAGGGAGGCAGCGCAAAGGCGAAGATTTGACGGGAATATTGGGCATCAGAAAAATTGCGTTAATTTGGCACATTCGCTGTAACAAATTGCAGCCTCACCCGACAAATCACCAAACTAAATCAAACTATGAAAATCAGGTTTTTATCAATGATTGCCCTTCTGGCAATCGGATCAGTTACGTACAGCCAGACGGTTGACGATATCATTAAAAAGTATTTCGAAAACACCGGGGGCATTGCCAAATGGAAGGCGCTTACTGGCCTCAAAATCAAGGCCTCTGTAAACCAAATGGGTATGGATATTCCGTTGGAGATTGTGCAACTTAAGGACGGTCGTCAGTACACCTCGGTTACATTTCAGGGAATGGTGCTTAAGCAAGGCGTCTATGACGGATCAACTCTTTGGTCAACCAATTATATGAACATGAAAGCCGAACGCAGCGATGCCGAGGCAACTGAGAATTTCAAACAAGAAATCGGAGATTTTCCGGATCCCTTTTTAAATTACAAAGAACGCGGACTAAAGGCGGAACTTGTCGGTAAGGAAACCATTGAAGGCACCGAGTGTTATAAAATCAAACTGACCAAAAAACCGATTAAGGTGGATGGCGTTTCAACCGATAACGTTCTATTCTATTACTTCGATGCCGAAAATTATGTACCGTTACTGATGGAGAGTGAAATCAAGTCGGGCCAGGCGAAAGGAATGACGCAGCAAATTACATGGAGTGATTACCAGGAGGTTGATGGTCTGATGATGCCATTCTCCATGGCACAAGGAGTTAAAGGCATGGCAAGTCAGGCATTGAAGATCACAGCCTATGAATTGAATCCTAAAGTGGATGACTCCCTCTTTAAATTCCCTGAAGGTAACTAATAACTGAAGTTGATTACAACGTAACATAACTTATTCAAAGGCTTGACCGAATCCGGTCAGGCCTTTTTATTTCGTTTTATTGTCTCACCTTTTTACCCATCAATGCATGAAAAAATCATTTTTATTCGTTGGATTACTTGTCGTACTGCTGCAGCCTTCACCGGCTCAGGATGCCATAACACGTGGCAAGGAATTATTTGGCGACCTTAAAGCCCGCCACATCGGCCCGGCCATTATGAGCGGCCGCATAACCGACCTTGAACTTCACCCCACCAATGCACGCATCATTTATGCAGGCACTGCCGGTGGCGGTGTTTGGAAGAGCAACAATGGCGGGGCAACCTTTAACCCCATTTTTGATGACTACTGCCAAAGCATTGGCGCTGTGGAAGTTGACCCCTCCAACCCTGACAATGTGGTTTATGTCGGAACAGGTGAGGTCTGGACCCGCAACAGTGTTTCTGTTGGCGATGGTCTTTATAAAACCACTGATGGTGGCGCCACCTGGCAAAAGATAGGCTTCGATAAATCCGAACGCATTGCCGGCATACAGGTAAACCCCAAAAACCCAAATGAAATTTATGTTGCCGTACTTGGCCCCCTGTGGAGCGACAGCGATGAGCGTGGTTTGTATAAAACCACGGATGGCGGTAAAACCTGGAATAAAATCCTTTTTGTAAATAAAACCACCGGCTGCAGCGACCTGACACTTGACCCCAAAGACCCGAATATCGTGTATGCAGCCTTCTGGGAAGTGCGCAGAACACCCTGGTCGTTCAGTTCGGGTGGTGAAAACAGCGCCCTGTACAAATCTTCCGATGGCGGCAAAACCTTTGCAAAAATTCACAACGGGTTTCCGAAAGGTAAACTCGGCCGTATGGCCATTGCCGTGGCGCCATCCAATACAAATATTCTGTACACCGTTATTGAGTCCGAACAGGATAAGGATAAGGGACTATACCGGAGTGATGATGCCGGGACCAACTGGAAGCAACTCAACAACGATTTTGAACTGCTGGTACGGCCGTTCTACTTCTCGCGCATTGAAGTTGATCCCCGTAACCCCGATGTAGTGGTAAAGGCCGGGCTTTTGGGTTCCATCTCGCGCGATGGCGGGAAAACATTCAAGAACCTTGGTCCCAACCATTCTGATGTACACGACATTGTATTTGATATTAAAGACTCCGACCGTATGTACGTGGCCACCGATGGGGGTGTTTACCGATCATGGGATGGCGGCACTACGCTGGAGATTGTTGAGAACATACCTGTATCGCAGTTTTATCACGTAAGCGTTGATGATGAAGAGCCCTACAACGTGTATGGCGGACTTCAGGATAACGGATGCTGGTTCGGGCCTTCCAGTTCTCCGGGTGGCGTTGAAGCAAAGGACTGGGTGCGTGTGGGTGTAGGCGATGGCTACCGCGTATATCGCCATCCCACTAAAAAACTCATTTACTCCGAAATGCAGGGAGCCGAAAACGTGTGGCGGTTTGATCCGGCAAAAGACCAGGCTAAAACGATTCAACCCTTGCCCGCGAAAAATGATCCGAAACTGCGGTTTAACTGGAATGCCTCGCTAACCACCAGCCCCAACAAACCCGACCGGGTTTACATCGGCAGCCAGTTTGTTCACCGGTCTGACGATATGGGCGAAACCTGGGTAAAAATCTCGCCCGACCTTACTACCAACAACCCGGCCAAACAAAACCAGGAAAATTCCGGGGGTCTTTCGCGCGATAATTCAGGCGCTGAAAACCACTGTACCATCTTTACCATTGCCGAATCTCCGCTCGATGAAAACATTGTTTGGGCAGGCACCGATGACGGCAATCTGCAGCTTACCCGCGATGGCGGTAAAACCTGGACGAATGTTGTTGGAAACGTTCCGGGATTGCCCAAAAACACCATGGTTTATCATATTGAAGCAAGTGTGTTTGGAAAGGGTATCGCCTATGCCGTGTTTACCGGCTACCAAACCGGTGACATGAATACGTATGTGTATAAAACCACAGACTTTGGCGTTACCTGGAAGTCGTTGGTAACACCGGATATTTACGGCTTTGCACGGAACATCCAGGAAGATTATGAGAATGAAAACCTCCTCTTCCTGGGAACGGAATTCGGGTTATATATTACCATTGATGGCGGCAAAAGCTGGATGAAATTCACGAACAACATGCCGGCTGCCAACGTACATTATATTGAATTGCACAAACGTACCAACGACTTGGTTATTGCCACACACGGAAGAGGTGTGATTATCATTGACGACATCAGTCCGCTGCGCCAGCTCAATGAAGAAGTGTTGAATAAAGACCTGCACTTTTTTAAAACAAGGTCAACAGTTATTAATGAGTCCAACGGCTTTGGCGGTGCCAGTACCGAAACACAGTTTGTAGGCGCAAACGCCAGTACCGCAGCCCGCATTATCTATTACCAAAAGCGTAGGCATACCCTTGGCAAAATGACCCTGGAAATACAAGATGCCAATGGGAATAAGCTGATAGAGTTGAACCCGGGAAAAGCAAAGGGTATTAATGTGGTTGAATGGAACTATAGCGTAAAGCCACCTAAAATGGCTGCGGCCAAAACCTTTGCGTTTGGCGGATTTACTTCCATGCGCG
>JAGUUF010000382.1 GCA_020063545.1 Cytophagales bacterium | reverse complement strand
GTGGATGCACCGAATAAACTTACCTGTGCGCTCAGTTCCTCCTGCTGTGATTTGCCTGCATACTTGATGGCTTTTTCAATAAGGCTGGGCTCGCCATTGTTCGAATAAATGTACTGCCTGCGGTGTATGCCCTGGAAGCAATCAAATGCACCGCTAAGGGCAAAGCACTCGAATGTTTTTTTGTTAACGGCCCGCTGGTTAACCCGTTTGGCAAAATCAAAAATATCTTCAAATGGTCCGCGTGCTTCCCGCTCCTGGATGATGGCCTCAACAGCTGCTTCGCCTGCACCTTTAATTGCCCCGAGCCCGAATCGGATTTCGCCCTTTTGGTTTACAGCAAAGTACACACCCGATTCGTTAACGTGCGGCCCGAGCACGTTTATGCCCATGTTACGGCATTCTTCTATAAAGAACGTAACCTTATCGAGGTTGCTTTGCGAATGGGTGAGTACGGCAGCCATATATTCGGCCGGGTAATTGGCCTTGAGGTAGGCGGTTTGATAGGCCACCAGCGAATAGCAGGTAGAGTGCGATTTATTGAATGCATATTGTGCAAACGCTTCCCAGTCGGTCCATATTTTTTCGCAGGTGGCCTGCGGATGGCCATTTGCCTTGCAGCCTTCAATAAATTTATCCTTCATTTTATCGAGCACGCTCTTTTGCTTTTTGCCCATGGCTTTGCGAAGAATGTCTGCATCGCCTTTGCTGAAGCCCGCCAGTTTTTGCGACAACAGCATTACCTGTTCCTGGTACACCGTAATGCCGTAGGTTTCGGCAAGGTATTCTTCCATTTCGGGCAGGTCGAACGTAATGGCCTGCTGACCGCGTTTGCGTGCGATAAACTCCGGGATGTACTCCATCGGTCCCGGCCGGTACAGCGCATTCATGGCAATGAGGTCCTCAAACTTATCGGGCTTTAGCTGCCGCAAGTACTTTTGCATGCCGGCACTTTCGAACTGGAACGTACCGTTGGTTTCTCCGCGCTGGTAAAGCTGGTAGGTTTTTTCATCATCCAGCGGGATGGCATCAATATCAATCTCAATGCCTTTGCTCTTCTTAATGTTTTTTAGAGCTGTTTTGATAATCGTGAGTGTGGTGAGGCCGAGAAAATCCATTTTTAACAAGCCGGCACTTTCCACCACGCTATTGTCGAACTGGGTTACCAGCATATCCGAATCTTTGGCGGTGGCCACGGGCACAAAACCGGTTAGTTCATCGGGTGTAATGATTACCCCGCATGCGTGTGTTCCGGTGTTCCGTACCGAGCCTTCAATTACCTGTGCCTGTTTTAACACCTCGGCACGAAGGTCGCTTCCTTTGCGGATGGCATCCAGGTCTTTGATCTCCGTAAAGGCAGCATCCAGCGTTGTGCCAGGCCGTTCAGGTACCATTTTAGCCAGCAGGTTTGCTTCGGATAGGGGCAGGTCCATTACGCGGGCGCAGTCGCGGATGGAGGACTTTGCTGCCATGGTACCATAGGTAATTATCTGGGCAACCTGATTTTTGCCATATTTTTCGATTACATACCGGAGCACTTTTTCCCTGCCTTCATCATCAAAATCAATGTCAATATCGGGCATCGAAACCCGATCGGGATTGAGGAAACGTTCGAACAGCAAGTCGTATTGAATCGGATCGACATTGGTTATGCCGGTGCAATAGGCTACCACCGAGCCGGCCGCTGAACCCCGCCCGGGCCCCACGGAAACACCAAGCTCGCGCGCCTTCGAGGTGAGGTCCTGCACAATGAGAAAATAACCCGGGTAACCCGTTTTCCGGATGGTTTCTAGTTCAAACTCAATTCGGTCGGATATTTCGGGGCTCAGTTCTCCATAGCGTTTGGTTGCACCCTGGTAGGTCAGGTGTCGTAAATAATCGTCTTCGGTTTTAAAGCCTGCCGGAATATCGAACTTGGGAAGCACCACCTGCCGTTCGAGTGTGTAGGTTTCGACCTTGTCAACAATTTCACCGATGGTTCCGATGGCTTCCGGCAAATCGCGGAAAATGGATTTCATTTCGTCCTGCGATTTGAAATAATATTCTTCGTTGGCAAGCCCGTACCGGAAACCGCGACCGGAGCCTTTAGGGGTGTTTAGTTTTTCGTTTTCACCAATGCACACCAGCACGTCCTGGGCTTTGGCTTCATGTTTCTCCAGGTAAAAAACTTCGTTGGCAGCAAAATACTTAACGCCATATTTTTCTGCGAAGCCGAGCAGCACCTCGTTCACGTGGTCTTCTTCGGCAATTCCGTGCCGGTTCAGCTCAACATAAAAATCATCGCCAAACAAGCGGTGCCACCATTGAAATGCTTCTTCAGCCTGGCGTTCGCCTACATGCAGAATAAGGTAGGGCACTTCACTGTTCAGGTTTCCTGTGGTGGCAATCAGGTCTTTCCGGTATTGCGATACAAGGTCTTTGTCAATACGCGGGTAAATTCCGTATAACCCTTCGGTGAAACCAAGCGAACACAACTTTGCAAGGTTATGGTAGCCGTTTTTATTTTTCGCCAGCAAAACCTGTTGGTAGCGTTTGTCGGGGTTGTCCTTGGTGAATTTTAGTTTTGTGCGTTCTTCTGCAATATAAAATTCGCAACCTACAATGGCTTTTACGCCCAGTGCATGCGCTTCGTTTACAAACTTGAAGGCGCCATACATATTGCCGATATCCGTGAGGGCAACAGCGGGCATGTTAAGGTCCGATGCCAACTTTACCAGCGTGCGGATATCCGGGGTGGCCTGCAGTACCGAAAACTGCGAATGCACATGCAGGTGGCAGAAGGCTCCTTCGATGGATTGGTGGGTGGCACCGGTTAGCGAATAATCCGACTGCTTAGCGCTTTCGCGTTTGGCAAAGTTTGCCGTTTCAAGATCAGGCTCTTCATAGTCAATTTCGGCCAGCGGGGTGGAGTCGTATGGTGGTATTACCTGCTTCTTAAGAAGCCCGAAAAAACACCGCGCGGTGGCAGCAACATCGTAGGCGGCATCGTGTGCATCGTCAAAACTTTTCCCGAATAGTTTTTCGTGCAGCTCCTGCAGTCGAGGCATTTTCAGTTTGCCTCCAATGCCGCCACTTAACTGGCAAAACTCAACGGATGCCATACCGGTATCCGTTTTCTGAAGGGCCAATATCGTTTCGGGCTCAAGATTTTTGCGGATAAGCTCAGCCCCGAGAATGTTGATATCGAATTCAATGTTATGCCCAACCAATACGGCTGTTTTGGAAACATCGGTCAGAAACCGGTTGAGTACGGTGTCAAGGTCAGTACCCTCTTCAAGGGCACGTTTTGTGGAGATACCGTGAACCTGTTCGGCTTTAAACGGGATATTAAAGCCATCGGGTTTTATAATGAAGTTTTGTTGTGAGAGAAGCTTCCCCCGGCTGTCGTGCAGTTGCCATGCCAGTTGCACCAGGCGGGGCCAGTTTTCAAGGTCGGTTAGCGGAGCCGTTCGGTTATGCGGAACACCGGTGGTTTCCGTATCAAAAATCAGGTACATCAGAATGTAAAAAGTAGTAGTGGTTTACCTCGTAAAAATAGGGTATCAGCCGCTTATTTCATTAGGCTCATTTAGGTACTTTGGTTTTAAATTGGGAATAAATCCCATTAATGATACATAAAAATTTTGCTTATTTAGCTGAATATCAACGTATTAATTATTCAGGCGTGGAAATGGCTATTTACCTGCTAACCATTTTTTACGTCAGATGAAACGGGTTATGGAGGCAGTGATGAATTTTATTAAACGCGAGTGGTTCCTGTTCGTGGTAATCGGCACCATCGCGCTTATTTTTTTAATGTTCGAAGTTTTTTTTGCCTGATTGCGAATGTCAGAGTACTGATTTCATAAAACATTGCTTGGTAAACCTTCGGGAGGTATTTTGCATGACTTAACAGCAACACGTCATGATGAATTGGTTTACCCGCTTT
This sequence comes from Cytophagales bacterium, assembly GCA_020063545.1. Classification (GTDB taxonomy): domain Bacteria; phylum Bacteroidota; class Bacteroidia; order Cytophagales; family Cyclobacteriaceae; genus UBA2336. The sequence goes on along the minus strand of JAGUUF010000382.1, from coordinate 20,025 downwards.
ATAACCAGTACCCTCGGAAGAAAATTAATCATGGCCCTCACCGGGCTTTTTCTTATTCTGTTCCTGGCTGTTCATTTAACCGGTAACCTTCAGTTACTTAAAAATGACGGAGGCCAGGCATTTAACATCTATGCTGAGTTTATGAGCACCAACCCGCTCATCCAGTTTATTTCCAAGGGCAACTTTGCTTTCATCCTTATTCATGTGCTGCTGTCGTTATACCTCACCGTTCAAAACCGCAAAGCGCGGGGCGCTGAGCGGTATGCGGTAAGTTCAGCCAAATCGTCCATCTGGGCTTCGCGCAACATGGGTATTCTCGGTACGCTTATCCTGATTTTCCTAGTTGTGCACCTCAAGGATTTCTGGGCACAGATGCACTTCGGCTCGGTGGCCGTTGTCAATTACAACGGGCATGACGTACGCGACCTGGCAGCGCTTGTGGATTATTGGTTTGCCAAAGAATGGTATGTAGCCCTCTACGTTTTCTGCATGGCGGCTTTGGCGTTCCATTTATGGCACGGTTTCACCAGCGCATTTCAAACGCTGGGCTTAAACCATCTCAAATACAATCCTGTTATCAATTTTGTGGGTAAAGCATTTGCGCTTATTGTGCCGGCCCTGTTTGCCTGGATTCCCATCGCCATGTACTTCAACATTTAACCGATTAATCTGTTTGTAACCATATGAAGTTAGACTCCAAAATTCCTGAAGGGCCACTCGCAGAAAAATGGACCAAGCACAAGTTCAACCTGAAGTTGGTTAACCCGGCCAATAAAAGGAAGTACGATATTATTGTTGTCGGTACGGGTCTTGCCGGGGCATCGGCTGCGGCTTCGCTGGCTGAGTTGGGTTACAATGTAAAAACGTTCTGTTTTCAGGACAGCCCCCGCAGGGCACACAGCATCGCTGCGCAGGGAGGTATTAATGCCGCAAAAAATTATCAGAACGATGGCGACAGTGTGTACCGGTTATTTTATGATACTATAAAAGGTGGCGATTACCGTGCGCGCGAAGGCAACGTGTACCGCCTGGCCGAGGTGAGTGTAAATATTATTGATCAATGTGTGGCACAGGGTGTGCCCTTTGCCCGCGAATATGGCGGGCTGCTGGCAAACCGATCCTTTGGCGGTGCCCAGGTATCCCGTACGTTTTACGCCCGTGGCCAAACCGGGCAACAATTGTTGCTGGGTGCATACTCGGCCATGAACCGGCAAATCGCCAATGGCAAGGTGAAGTCGTACACCCGCACCGAAATGCTGGATGTAGTGCTGGTGGATGGCAAGGCACGCGGCATCATCACACGCGATTTGGTAACCGGAAAAATTGAAGCCCACAGTGCGCATGCTGTTTTGCTTTGCACCGGTGGCTATGGCAACGTGTTTTATCTATCCACCAACGCCAAAGGCTCAAACGCAACAGCAGCGTGGCGTGCCCATAAAAAAGGTGCCCTCTTCGGCAACCCGTGCTTTACGCAGATTCACCCCACGTGTATTCCGGTATCAGGCGACCACCAGTCAAAGCTTACACTCATGTCAGAATCCCTTCGCAATGACGGGCGGGTATGGGTGCCCAAAACGGCTGTTAAAGGACTGAAAGCAAGTGATGCGGTGAAAATTGCAGAGGCTGACCGCGATTATTTTCTTGAAAGGCGTTACCCTTCGTTTGGTAACCTGGTTCCGCGCGATGTGGCCTCGCGAAATGCGAAGTATGTTTGCGATGAGGGCCGTGGTGTGGGTGCCACCGGGCTCGCTGTTTTTCTCGATTTCTCCGATGCCATTAAGCGTGACGGCCGCAAGGTAATTGAAGCCAAATACGGCAACCTGTTCGATATGTATAAACAAATTACGGGCGATGATCCATATGAGGTGCCCATGATGATTTACCCGGCTGTTCATTATACCATGGGAGGCCTGTGGGTTGATTACAACCTGATGACAACCGTGCCGGGATTGTATGCACTGGGCGAGGCAAACTTTTCAGACCATGGTGCCAACCGCTTGGGTGCAAGCGCCCTGATGCAGGGCCTTGCCGATGGGTATTTTGTAATTCCTTACACCATTGGCGATTACCTGGCCGGGATGCCGTATGAAAAAGTAAGCACCGACAGGCCTGAGTTTAAAGAAGCCGTGCAGCAGGTTACCGATCGGATTTCGAAACTGCTCAGCATTAAAGGCAGGAAAACCGTTGACGAATTCCACCGCGAGCTTGGCCTTACCATGTGGGAATACTGCGGCATGTCGCGAAATGAAGAAGGATTGAAAAAAGCCAAAAAGAAAATCCAGGAGTTGCGCGCAGAGTTCTGGCAAAATGTAAATGTAGTGGGCAGCCACAACGAATTGAATATGGAACTGGAAAAAGCCAACCGGGTTGCCGATTTTTTAGAACTTGGCGAATTAATGGTTGATGATGCCCTCAATCGCAGTGAATCCTGTGGCGGCCATTTCCGCGAAGAATCCGCCACGGAAGACGGTGAAGCAAAGCGCAAGGATGATGAATTTGCCTATGTGGCCGCCTGGGAATATAAGGGCGATAACCAACCCGAAGTACTGCACAAAGAAGAATTGCGCTTTGAAAATGTAAAACTTACCCAACGTAGTTATAAATAAGTATGGAGTTAACGCTTAAAATCTGGAGGCAAAAAGGCCCGAATGATAAAGGAGGGTTTAAAACCTATAAGCACACCCACGTTTCACCCGATATGTCATTTCTTGAAATGCTGGATGTTCTTAATACGGAACTGATCAAGAAAGGAGAGGAACCTGTCCATTTCGATCACGATTGCCGCGAAGGTATTTGCGGAATGTGCAGCTTGTATATTAATGGCCGGCCGCATGGTCCGCTGCAGACAACCACCTGCCAGTTACACATGCGGTCATTCCGCGATGGCCAAACGATTACCATTGAGCCGTGGCGTGCAAAACCTTTCCCCATTATTAAAGATCTCGTTGTTGATCGCTCGGCATTTGAAAGAATCCAACAGGCGGGCGGGTATATATCGGTGAATACGGGCGGTGTGCCCGATGGAAACGAGATACCCATACCCAAGAAAATTGCCGATGAAGCCATGGATGCCGCAACCTGCATCGGCTGCGGTGCCTGTGTGGCAGCCTGTAAAAATGCTTCGGCTATGTTGTTTGTAAGTGCAAAAGTTTCTCAATTAGCCTTGCTGCCGCAAGGAAAACCAGAGCGCAAAGAGCGTGTTGAGCGCATGGTGGCCCAAATGGATGCTGAAGGTTTCGGAGCATGTACCAATACCCGCGCCTGCGAGGCAGAATGCCCCAAGGGTATAAGCGTAACTAACATTGCCCGGTTAAACAGGGAGTATTACTCGGCTATGTTGAGCTCGTATGAGATTGCCTCGAAAGGAGGCGGTGATTAAGGACCATCAATGATTACCGCAGGTATTTTCTGATTCGCCTTGCATAATAAGGCGGAAGCTGGCCTTCTGCCCTGTATTTTTCCAGCAGCCTGAAATATTTTTTTACTGTATAGGGTGTAAGCATGATGTATTGCACACCCAACGTAATTCCGCTTACCATCATACCCATCGCACCAATCATCGGTATCAGGTAACTAACATCGTCAGATTCTTCGGGGGCAGGGGCATCATTGCTGGCCAATACCAGGCCTGTAACGAATATGGCAGAAGAAACCCCGAACAAAAGCCAGTTTTTACCCATGTCAAGCCCGAAATAGAACTCCGGATCACTAGACGTATGAGACCCTGTAATCCAGTGTCGTTTAGTAAGAAACAGTGTGGCAAGGGCGCGGGTGGTGTCATCGTAGGCGGCAAGGTAGATCCGCTCGTGTTTTTTTAAACGAACGGTGCCTGATGAGACAGTTTGCGAAAAACTAAAAGATAAAGGAAGCAACAAAAGGGCGAAAATGGTTAACCAACGTAACATATGCCTTCGTACCGGATGATGCTATTCGCTTTTACAAACTCCGAATTCAACGCGGCCTCTGCCTGAGGCGTTATTAAAGGCGCTTCCGATATTTCCACCTGCCAGGATGATGTCGCGGTCGGGGCCTGAGTCGGCAAGGTGTATCTTGATGCAGGCATTCAACTCAACAAGGGCAGCATAGCTGATGGGCGATTCATCGGCAAGTGTGTTCAGGTCGGTTTCACTGGTTCCGGTGCTTCCCTTTACCGGGTTTAACAATGCAGCAACGGCTGCGTCAGGGGTGGCAATATTGCCCAGGTGCAGGTGCACCGGATGGAAAATATTTCCTTCCGTGCCTGAAAGAGCAACCACAACCCGTGTTGTACCATCCTTTTTTTCCTTAAAGGTTACCGCTCCGCTTACCGGGTAAACCGAGCCGGATTGCAGGGCATACGTAACCTCGTTTCCGGTAAAATCACTCAGGGCATTTTCATTTTCCTGGCAGGCAGCAAATACACTTACCAGAGCCAAAACCCACAATTTTTTCATAGCCTTGTTGCTCATAATCGACTCAATTTAATACAGACCGCGTATATTCTAAACAGAATTTGGCCTTAGATTTGTCTTTCCTGATAAAACGCATCGAATGAACCTCATTTTACAACGCAGTTACGTGTTAAAAAATTTTGGAGTATCCTGTTTTTTTGCGCTGATGCTGCCTTCGTGCAGTCCTAAGGTTCAGCAGCCTGTTGATACACGACCGGCCTGGCTTAAGGGCGAATCCGCCCAGCGCGGTTATTATACCGGTGTTGGGCACAGCATGAAGGACGGAACCAACAACTACGTGCAGGCGGCTAAAAAAAGTGCGCTTGATGACCTGGTTTCGCAGATAAAAGTTACGGTTTCCAGTACCTCCATACTAAGCACCTTCGAAGAAAACCGTTCCAACTTCAGGGAAACATACGAACAGATTATCCAAACAACGGCTGCGGATGAAATTGAAGAGTTTGAACTGGCCGGCAGTTGGGAAGATGAGCGGAACTATTGGGTTTACTACCGGTTATCGGTTGCCCGCTACCGCGAGATAAAGGAAGAACAAAAGCGAAATGCCGTTCTGCTGGCAACTGATTTTCTGAAAAAAGCCCGCGCATCCGAAGCTAAGCTGGATTACCTGCAGGCCCTTGGCTTTTACTTTCAGTCGTTCCGCAGTGTTGAAAAATACCTGGCCGAAGCCATTCCGATAACGGTGGATGGCCAGGAGTTTTTACTTACAAACGAAGTATATGCTTCCATCCAAAAAATTCTTAACACCATACAGTTACGGATTGAACCTGCCGAGTTACAGGTAAACCGCAGGGTGAACCTGAAAGATCAGCCAATTACAGTAAAGGCCTTGTTCAAAGACTCCAGTACCCCGGCATCCGCGTTGCCGCTTACGGCTTCTTTTGAAAAGGGTGCAGGTGATGTTTTTCCAGATTATAAAACTGATGAAAACGGAGTGGCTAAAATGCTGGTTACCAAAATTTCAAGCCGTGAACTTGAACAAACGGTGGCCGTAAAGGTAAATGTTGATGGCCTTAGCGGGTCGAGTTCTCCTATCTATAACCTGGTTGCCAAAACGCTTAACGTTCCGGTAACCAAAATTCTCCTTAAAGTACAGCGGCCGGTGGTGTACATGGTTGCCGAGGAGAAGAGCCTTGGTACCTCGCGAAACAACAACCAGCTAAGCAACAGGCTTAAGAACCTGCTGGCAAACAACGGGTTTGAATTCACGTCCGATAAGTCAGCGGCCGATTTGATTTTTGAAGTGCAGGCTGATTCAGAACGGGGGTCGGTAAGCGGTAGCATATACATTACGTTCCTGACGGGAGTTATTAAAGTATCGGCAGCCCGCGAAGGAAGGGAAATTTATGCCACCACGCTGGACCGGATAAAAGGATACGGCCTTGACTATGAGCGTTCCAGCCAGGATGCTTACAATAAGGCCCTCGAAACCCTTGAAAAAGAACGGATGGCTGAATTGCTGAATACCATTCTGCAGTAACAAAAATGGATGTTTTTGAAAGAAATTTGCCGGTTTATACGATTCTAAAAAATCTGCTCGTAAATTGGTCTTAAAATTGCCACAGGTGTTATCAGAAACTAAATACATTCCGACTATGAAAAAATTAACGTATTCTTCCATGTTCCTTTTTGCGCTTGCCGGTGCCGTGATGCTCGGCTGTAAAGGAAAGGAAAAGCTTCCGAAGGGTGAAGTTGAAGTAAATATTCCGTGCTCCGGACCGGACTACTTTACCAATAACAAGTTCTTCCGGGCTAATTCGTTGGGCGAAAGCATGGACCTGGTAGCTTCTAAAAAGAAAGCCATGGACAATGCCCGTGCCGAACTGGCCGCCAGTATCCAGTCAACCGTAAAGACCGTTACCGACAATTATTTAAACTCCCGTGAGTTTAATAACAAAGAAGAACTGGAGGAGCGCTTCGAACAATTGAACCGTACAATCGTAAATCAAACGCTTTCGGGTATTAAAACAATTTGTGAGAAGCAGGTGAAGACCGATAAAGGCAACTTTAAAACGTACGTTGCGATCGAATTGTCGGCTGCAGACATCGTTTCGAAGTACAACGAAAGCCTTTCAAAAGAAGAGCGGTTAAAGATTGACTACGACTACGAAAAGTTCAAAGAAACTTTTGATAAAGAAATGGAAAAAATGGGTAACCGGTAATCCGATTCTCTCAATAAATACTCCAGACCCTGACGGAAAAACCGTCAGGGTTTTTATTTGCTGCTGCTCAGAACTCGGCATTGCCGGGGTAGCGGGGAAAGGGAATTACATCGCGGATGTTAGTCATGCCGGTTACAAACTGGATTAGCCGCTCAAAGCCCAGCCCAAAACCGCTGTGGGGTGCCGAGCCGTATTTGCGCAGCTCCAGGTACCACCATAAATCCTTTTCGGGCAGGTTAAGTTCTTTTATTCTTTTGAGCAGGTTATCATACCGCTCTTCCCGTTGCGACCCGCCAATGATTTCGCCTATACCCGGAAACAACACATCCATTGCGGCCACGGTTTTACCGTCTTCATTCTGCCGCATGTAAAATGCTTTGATGGCTGCTGGATAATTGTACAGGATAACCGGTTTCTTAAAGTGTTTTTCAACCAGGTACCGTTCATGCTCCGATTGCAGGTCGGCCCCCCATTGGTCAATCAGGTACTGGAATTTCTTTTTCTTATTGGGATTTGAATTTCTTAGAATATCAATAGCCTCTGTATACGTTAATCGCTGAAACTGATTTTGAACAACAAATTTAAGCCGGTCAACCAGGCCAAGTTCGTTTCGTTGGTCCTGCGGTTTGCTTAACTCCTCCTCTTGTGCACGTTTGTTCAGGAATTCAAGATCTTCAGCACAATTATCAAGCGCATACCGGCACAGGTATTTCAAAAAATCTTCGGCCAGTTGCATGTTGTCGTGGATGTCATAAAATGCCATTTCAGGCTCAATCATCCAGAACTCCGCAAGGTGGCGCGTAGTATTCGAATTTTCGGCACGGAAGGTAGGGCCAAACGTATAGGTTTCGGATAACGCAAGGGCATAGGTCTCAACTTCCAGCTGGCCCGAAACGGTAAGGTTGGTTTCTTTTCCGAAGAAATCTTCTTTGTAGTTAATGCTGCCGGCTTCGTCTTTGGGCAGGTTATTCAGGTTAAGCGTGGTGACTTTAAACATATCACCGGCACCTTCGGCATCAGAACCGGTAATAATTGGTGTATGGATGTAGTAAAACCCGCGGTCGTTAAAAAACCGGTGAACGGCATAGGCCATGGCGTGGCGCACCCGCATTACTGCGCTGATGGTGTTGGTGCGCGAACGGAGGTGGGCAATTTCGCGAAGAAATTCAAGCGAGTGTTTTTTAGGTTGGAGGGGATATTTCTCCGGGTCGCAATCGCCCAGTATTTCAAGCGCTTTTACCTTTACTTCAACCGGTTGCCCTTTGGCAGGCGATTGCACCAGTGTGCCCGTTATGGAAAGGCATGCCCCTGTGGTAATGCGCTTTAGCGTAGCTTCATCAGCCGTGGTATAATCCACAACAGCCTGAAGGTTGTTGATGGTTGAACCGTCATTGAGCGAAATAAACTGGTTATTGCGGAACGTCCGAACCCAACCCATCACAGTTACATCCTGGCCTTCAGGCTGCGCCCGAAGCAAATCGTTGATTTTAGAACGTTTCATAAAACCGGTTTTAATGCTGGGCGCAAAAAACGGCAATTTGTAAATCTTATCAAAAAGTAACCCGAGCCTTAAATACCACAACCGGTTTTCATGAACGCCCTGAATTGATACCTTTGCAGTGATTCGTTTTGACCGACATGTGATGCAGAAACTCGGATTAAGCCAGACCTTACAGCAAAAGTTGTCGCCCCAGCAGATTCAGTTTATAAAGCTGCTGCAGGTGCCTACGGCCGAACTGGAAAGCCGGATTGAGGAGGAACTGGAGATTAACCCCGCCCTGGAAGAAGGAACCGATGAAACGGCTGATGAAAAACCTGAAAACGAAGAAGATTACCAGGAAACATCTGGGAGTGAAGATGAAATTGATATAAAGGATTACCTGCGCGATGACGACTACGCGGGCTATAAAATGCAGGCCGATGGAGGGGGAGATGATGATGAAGATGACCGGGAGATGCCCATACCCATGGCCACCAGCCTGCATGAACAACTGATGACGCAACTCGGCTACCTGGGGCTTGATGAGCGCCAGCAGGCAATCGGCAAGCAACTTATCGGCAGCATTGAAGCCGATGGGTACATTCGCAGGGACCTGGAGGCCATTGTTAATGATTTGGCCTTTTCGCAGGGCATTGAAACCAGCGTTGAAGAGGTGGAAGGCATCTTAAAGAAAATTCAAACCTTCGATCCGGCCGGCATTGCCGCCCGTGATTTGCGCGAGTGTTTGTTGTTGCAGTTAGACAGGATGGACAACGGCCGCGATGTGGATGTTGCCGTAGCCAAAAAAATCATTTCGGAGTGCTATGACGAGTTTACCAAAAAGCATTACCAGAAGATCCAGAAAAAGCTGGGCACCGAAGATGAAGAGTTTGTTCGGGATGCCGTAGAGGTTATTGTAAAGCTAAACCCCAAACCGGGAGGAGGCGGCTCTGCCGGCATGGTTAAAAACCAGTACATCATTCCTGACTTTATCCTGACAAACAACAACGGCAAACTGGAGCTGGCCCTTAACTCGCGCAATGCCCCCGAACTGCGCATCAGCCGATCGTACACCGAAATGTTTAAGGCCTACGATAAGAGCGACAAAAAAGACAAAAAACTAAAAGAAGCGGTAACCTTTGTAAAGCAAAAACTCGATTCGGCCAAATGGTTTATTGATGCCATTAAGCAACGGCAGCAAACGCTGTTAAAAACCATGCGTGCAATTGTGGACTTCCAATATGAATTTTTTCTTGAGGGCGATGAAACCAAGCTGAAGCCCATGATCCTGAAGGATATAGCCAATCTGATAGGCATGGACATTTCAACGGTTTCGCGCGTGGCCAGCAGCAAAAGCATACAAACGGATTTCGGAATTTACCCGCTGAAGTACTTTTTCTCGGAAGGGATTTCCACCGATTCAGGCGAAGAGGTAAGCAGCCGGGAGGTAAAACAAATAATCAAGGAGATTATCGAAAAGGAAGACAAAAGCAAGCCATTGTCAGACGACAAGCTTGAGAAAATGCTCAACGAAAAGGGGTATAACATCGCCAGGCGCACGGTAGCGAAGTACCGCGAGCAACTGAATATACCCGTGGCCCGGTTGCGTAAAGAATTGTAGCGTGAATACACTGGCAAAAGGGCTTTCGTACGTGTTTCATCCGCTGCTTTTACCCACCGGGTTGTTTGGTATGTTAGCGGCATTTTTTCCACCAGCACTGTACCCGGTTAAAATTGAAACGCAACTTTACTTTGTACTGTTCATCGGGATAATTACCTTCTTTCTTCCGTTGGTGAACCTGTTGTTCTTCCGCCAGTTTGGCGTGATCAAATCGTTTACTATGGCTGACCGCGGGGAACGGGTAAGGCCGTTTTTGTTCATCACCATACTCTACCTGGCCGGAACATTTATGTTTTATTACAAAGCAAGAATTGGCCCGGAGGATAATGTTTTTAAGCTGCTGCTTATTATCGATGCACTGGTGGTGGCATCATTTCTAATAACCCTTTTTTATAAAGCCAGCATCCACAGCCTGGCCATTTGCGGGGTGCTGGGTATTTTATTGCCGCTTACTAAAGCAGCTGAAGACGGCAGTTTGTTCGTTCCGTTTTTGGTAACGCTGGTACTGGCAGGTATGCTCATGTCGGCACGCCTGCAACTGAATGCCCATACCCCGAGGCAGGTGTTGATTGGTGCGGTTGCCGGATTTGCCATTGCATTTACCGGAATGCTATTTTTGTTTTAACCTAACGAATACCATGAGTACCTATACCTTTATTAAATACGAAGTTACCGCAGGAGTGGCCACCATTACCCTGAACAGACCTGACGTTTACAATGCCCTTAATGATGAGATTACATTTGAACTGCAGGATGCGCTGAAAACTGTGGCAAAGGATGACCTGGTTCGCGTGGTGGTGCTGACGGGCGAAGGAAAAGCCTTTTGTTCCGGCCAGGATCTGAAAGCGGCACAAGGCGGGCAGAAGCGATCATTTCTTCAATCGCTGCATAAGCGTTACAACCCGATTATACGGGCCATGCGTACGCTGCCAAAGCCCATCATCTGCCGGTTAAACGGAGTAGCGGCAGGGGCAGGCTGCTCACTGGCGCTCGCATGCGATATGATTGTAGCGTCTGAAGAGGCTACGTTAATCGAAGTGTTTATCAACATCGGGTTGGTGCCCGATTCGGGTTCTTCCTACTTTCTTCCGCGATTAACCGGCATGGCCAAAGCGTTTGAACTGTGTGCCATGGGCAGCAGGGTGAAAGCCGATGAAGCCCTTACCCTCGGCTTGGTAAATAAGGTTGTGCCTCCGGCCAGGTTGGACGAAGCCGTAACCGAATACACGAATTACTTTGCACAAGCGCCCACAAAAGCCATCGGCCTCATTAAAAAGATGCTGGCAAAATCGGCTACTTCAACGCTAGATGAGATGCTGGATTACGAGGCCTATTGCCAGGAGATTGCCGGCAGCACCGATGATTACCAGGAAGGAGTAAAGGCATTTCTGGAAAAGAGAAAACCAGTTTTTGCGGGCAAATAATCCTCGACTTCGCTTCATAATTGCAGGGTAGGCATCCGGCAATGCTATGCCGTTGCAGCCGGCCCGTTATTATCACTTTTGGGATGATGTTTTCTAAAAACTAACGAGCGAAAGGGTAACCGTGTAGTTTGATGTTGCCGTGCCACCAGGGCCTTTCCCGGCTTTGAACAAATCGTTGAAGTTGTAGTAAAATGAAAGGTAAACATTGCCTACGCCAATCCGGCCGTAAGCGCCATAGCGGAATTGATTAAGGTTAAAATCCTGCCGGTCTTTGATCTTTTTTACTTCCCCATCCTTGCTGTATTTTAGTTTGGTTTGGGCATTCAGTAAAACACCAAAGCGCCCACCGATTGCCGCTTTAAAACTTTTTGCCGGATCGTTCGGATTGGTTGTAAAACGGAATTCGATGGGCACATCAAGGTAGTTGGTAATAAACATGGATTTCTTGGCTGCTTTGGCCGTATCGCCATACAGCAAGACTCCGGAACTGATAAACATGGTGTTGCCGGAGGCATCACGGGTAAGTGTGGGTGTCTTTATCTTAACCGTGTCGTTTGATAAGGGTTGGGTGTAAGAAAGCAGTTTGTAACGTTCAAGTCCGAAACCCAGTCCGGAATGTACACTCCATTTCGATGAGCCGAATTGTTTATCGTATTGGTAATATAAGTTGAGTGAACGCGAGCCCCAAAAGCCTTTCTTTACGTCCATCGGGGGGCGGGTAAACCAGTTAAAACCGTATTCCACCATAAAAGTACCTGGAATATCGGGCCTGCCTTTACGCTTTTTTTCGGGTTCCAGTTGTGCAAAGGTTATCCATGCAAATGCGCAAAACAAAACAGTCAATGCAAGCCTATTATACATTATCAATGGTTTTAACAAGCCCCAAAAATAGGTTTTTTGTTGAGGGTGGCAAAAACTGTTTTTTTGGCCTGGAAGTATATTTTTTTACATTTGCACTCCGTTTTTTACTGCACTCGTAGCTCAACTGAATAGAGCACTTGACTACGGATCAAGAGGTTCGGGGTTTGAATCCCTGCGAGTGCACCAGGGTCAATCCCGGTTATCGAACGATGACCGGGATTTTTTATTTTAACGAATGTATTTTGTTTATGTGTTAAAGAGTTCGGTCGATGGCCGTTTTTATAAAGGCATGACTGCGGATTTAGAATCCCGGCTGCGGGCGCACAATGCCGGAAAAGTGCGGTCAACACAATTTCATTTATTAGTTCAATTTGAATACCACTGGCAATATGATTTTTCCGTTACTAACACCTTGTGCCGCCTTTTGGCTTCCGTTGCACTCAATCCGTTAATACCCGGGTAATCACTTCGGGCGTTGCTTTTATTTTAAGGAAAGCTGTTTTAGCGCTTTGTTTACCCTCCCACCGGATAATGATCAGGAGCAGGATGAGCAAAAACAGGATGATGAGGAAATACGTAAATACACGAAGCACCCGCTTCAGCCGCACTTCCTTATCGTGTTGCCGCATTAATTCCGTATAATTTCGGTGGCGGGCAATCCGTCCACTGCTCATCAGTTGCCTGCGTAGCCGTATCTCATTTCTTCCCATCGTACTTAATGCTAATGTTAAAATTTTTGCGTAGCCTGTCCAGTGCCCGGTAGGTGCGCATCTTTGCACCGCTTTCGGTAATGTTCAGGATGAAGGCAATTTCCTTAAAATCTTTATCCTCGAAGAACCGCAATTCAAGCACCTCCAGCATGTCGGTAGGCAATTCTTTCAAATAATTGAGCAACCGCTGGATGAGTTCCTCATCCCACCCTTCGGCACCCTGTTCTATCAGTTCCCGCACCTTCACTTCCTCAATGGAAAATACACGAATCTTTTTTTCCTTGCGGTAATGCTTGTTTACCTCGTTGGCTGCAATGCGGTAAAACCAACTGGATACTGGCACACCTCTGAATTCAAATCGGTGGCTGTTCTTGAGCGCATTGAGAAAGGTTTGCGAACACAAGTCGGCCGTCAGGTCTTCGTCATCGGTTTGGCGGTAAATAAAATTGAAAATCTTATCGTAGTACTTCTCGTACAGTTCGCCAAACGCTGCGGGGTTCTTGCCCGATTGTTTCAGAATGGCGTATTCCTGCCGTATTTCATCATCGGAAAGCAATGCTCAGGAATTTACATCCGTAATGCCGTTCAACTGGTTTAGTCACAAAACAATATTACGGCTGTCCGTTTTATTTTATGGCATATTCAGGTAATTTGAGGAAAGTTTTTTTAACGCTTCATGTTATTCCGTCTTTTCATCCTAACTGCTTTCCTGTTTTTAATTGCCTGCCAGGCCGAGGACAACGGTGACGCGCTGCGCCTCCAGGTACTTGAGGCTGACAAAAATTTTAACCGGATGGCCCAGGAGAAGGGAATTGCCGAAGCATTTATTTATTATGCCGATGAGAATGTGGTAAAACCATCACCCGGCCAGCAGCCCATTGTTGGGAAGTTTGCCCTGATGGAATCGTTAAAGAAAAATCCACCAGGCGAAGCCAAATTAACATGGACTCCTTTAAAAGCCGAAGCCAGCGGCAAACTTGGTTACACAGTTGGCGGCTATACGCTGCACACCAAAACGGATGACGGCCAGCGCGACACCGTGCTGTACGGAACGTATGTTTCCATCTGGAAACGTAAACATGACGGAAGCTGGCGCTATGTGTTTGATACAGGCAATCCGACTGCTGGTCCGGCTGTATTGAAATAAACACACCATACAACAGATCTTGCCGTTAGATAGAAGGTAAACTTTTTTCCGGAACAAGTACGGCCAATGATTCGGGGTTAATCCGGATTTCAAACCGTAATGCAGTGCCGCAGGGTTCGCCATCAATATGGTAAGGAGTTGGCGCTTCCGTTTGCAGCACCAGGTTTGTTACCGGTTTGCTTTGGTACAACGTGTTATTGCGCAGGCTTCGGGTAAATAGCATCCACGCAAACGGTATGCCCTTATAAAGCGGTATCTTCTTTATGTGTACCAGTTGAAGCTTACTGTCGGTTACCGATGACGCTGGCGAAACACGGGCGTTGTTTCCGTATTGCGATGAGTTGGCTATGGCAATGATAAAACTGTTGTTCAACTTCTCTTGCGAACCGTTGTGCATGCAGGTTGCCGTAAAGCCTTTAAAGCGCAAATACTCGCCTGCTACGAACCGGGTATACCCCCAGAATCCGCGCTGCTTGCCTTCTCCGAATAGATTGGCCACGTGGCCGTCAAACCCGATACCGGACACATTTACCGACAAATGGTTGTTCAGGTGAAAGGTGTCCATCTTAACAACGCGGCTTGTAAACAATGCGTTAAGCGCTGCCTCGAGCTTCATGGGTATGCCCAGGTGCCGGGCCAGCCCGTTGCCGGATCCTTTTGGTAAAATACCCAGGGGTGTTTCGGAATTAAGTAAACCCCGGGCGGTTTCGTTAACGGTGCCATCGCCCCCAACGGCAATTACGGCATTAAATTTTCCGATGGCATTCCGGGCCAATTCGGTGGCGTGTCCGCGGCCGGTGGTAAATTCAATGGTGCATTCGGTATTGTTGCTTTCGCAGGCATTCAGGATTTTACCTTCCAGTTTCGGCCGGAAACCAGTGCCCGAGAATTTATTGATAATGAATAACAGCTTATTAAATTCGCTCATCCGGATAGGCCGGTAAAATTAACCGAAATGGAAGAATTTCAACCCCGTGTTTTTAAGTTTAAGGCGTGGAACAGCGAAGCACGGTTATTGGTAAAGTTGGGCAGTATTGATTTCAGAAAAGGCGTGCTCTTCAAAAAAGATCACATACTGCTTCAGTTTACAGGCATGCTCGATAAACACGAGGAAGAAATTTACGAAATGGATATTTTGATGAAGCAGGATGAAAAATACCTGGTGCGGTGGCATGAGCAACACAACGGCTGGTACATTTTGCCCATGCCGGCCCGATCATCGTTTCAGCCGCTGCATAAAGAAACTGCCCGCACCATGAAAAGGCTTTGCAATTATTTTGAATCGGAAGCGAATGCTGCCGGAGACCGGTGAATTATCCCTTTGCTTTCAGTTTGTTTTCGATGTATTGTATAGCCGCACCAATGGTAGTAAGTTTTTCAGCATCGTCATCCGGTATTTTAATATCGAATGTTTGTTCGAAGTCCATAACAATCTCGGCATAGTCAAGCGAATCAATTCCCAGGTCTTTCACCAGGTTGGTATCAGGATTTATTTCGGATTCGGCTACGCCCAGTTTTTCAATAAGGATGCGGGCAACTTCTTCGGAAACGTTTGGCATAGGATAGGTAAAAGGTGGTCAAAGGTATTAAATGGGGTTGTTCAGTCCAAACCGTGTATATTCTAAAACCGCATAATGAATTCGGTTCCCTGGCCCGGGGTTGACTTTACGGTAAGGGTGCCCTGGTGCTGGCGCATTATCTGGCGCGACAAACTCAGGCCGATGCCGGATCCGGTTTTTTTGGTAGTGAAAAACGGGATAAAGATTTTCTCAAGCGCTTCGGGGTCAATGCCGGTGCCGTTATCCCGAACGGAAATTACCGGGCGCAATTTCTGGTTGCAATAAGCCCGCAGCGTAATCTGCCTGTCGGCTTCTTCTTCAAATGCCTGTATTGCATTTTTAATCAGGTTAATCAGCACCTGTTCAATCATTCCTTTATCCGCCATAAGGGTAAGGTCTGCCGGCTCAACGCTGATTTCGAGTTTAATGTTTTTTTCGTTCAGCTCGTTGCGGTGCAGCGTGGCCAGTTCATCGAGCAGGTTTTGTACAGGTACCGATTGCGGTTTTGGTTTGGGTATTTGCGTAAGGCTTCTGAATTCCTTAACAAAATGAATGAGGTTGGCGCTTCGCTTACTGATGGTTTGAAGCGATAACTGAATATCGGAAAGCTGTTCGGCCTCCAGGGGTTTGTCGGCCCGGTTTTTTAAATGGTTGTTTAATTCATCTTCAAGCGTTCCGGCCAGCGAGGAAATGGGCGTAACCGAGTTCATGATTTCGTGGGTAAGTACCCGCACGAGGTTTTGCCATGCCTCCATTTCTTTTTCTTCCAGTTCGCTCTGTATGTTTTGCAGTGAAATGAGTTTAAGCGTTTCACCCCGAAGGGTAAGTTCAATGGCATACACCGACAGTTGGATGAATTCTTCCCCCACCTGGAGGCGAATCAGTTCACGGCCCCCGGTTTTTAACCGGATAAAGGCATTTACAAGCTGTTCGTTTATTTCTTTCAGGTCCTGGAGCGTATCGGCTTTGTTTACCCGTAGCAGTTTTCGTGCTGCGCTGTTAAAAATTTCAATCTTTCCGTCACGTTCCCTGAAAATCACAAGCCCGATGGCCACGTGCATAACAATGTTTTTATAAAAAAGGTATTCGGTATCTTTTTCCTGCCGGGAGTTTCGGATTTTGCCCAATACCTCATTCAGTTGCTTCTCCAGTTCCAGGGCATCGGCATCGGTACTGGCCGATTTGAACGAAGCGGTTACTTCATCAAACCGGATTTGCCGAAGAAGTGAGCCGATAACCGGGGTTGGCTTCTCAATCAGGTCGAGCAATTGCTTTACCTGGAAAACGCAGGCGGCCATAAGGGCAAGTGCAAGGATGTAATTATTCTTATCGAACAAAAAAAAGCCAAAAGCAAGAACGCTCACCGCCAGCATGGCAATGCGCGTTACAAAAGGCGATTTCCAGTTAATGTTCACAGGCAACTATTACAAGCCGTATTTTTCCATTCTGCGGTAAAGCGATGCGCGGGTAAGCCCCAGTTCATCGGCAGCCTTTGAAATGTTTCCGTTGTGAAGGCTTAAGGCTTTAACAATGGCCGCTTTCTCCACTTCATCCAGGTTAAGGGTTTCGGGCGACATGGCGGTAACCGGGCGGCTAAACAGAAAATCGGTTTCCTGCAGCGAGGCCGAGTCGGTCATAATCACGGCCCGTTCAATGGCATGCTGCAGTTCGCGGATGTTACCCGGCCAGGCATAGCGTTTAAGTTTATCCATGGCTCCGCCCGAAATGGTAGTAACCTGCTTGTGGTATTTGCGCGCATAGTAATTCAGGTAATGATCGGCCAGCATGGGGATGTCTTCAATACGGTCGCACAACGGGGGCACCCGTATCTCCACAGTGTTAATGCGGTAGAGCAGGTCCTGCCGGAAGGTACCGTCTTTCACCATCTGATGCAGCGGCATGTTGGTGGCGCAAATCAGGCGGATGTCAACCGGGATGGGCTGATTTGAGCCAACCCGTGTTACCTGCCGCGATTGCAATGCGCTTAGCAATTTACTTTGAAGGCTCATGCTGAGGTTGCCGATTTCATCCAGGAAGAGTGTGCCCCCGTTGGCCAGTTCAAACCGGCCGGGCCTGTCTTCGCGGGCATCGGTAAAAGCGCCTTTTTTATGGCCGAAGAGTTCGCTTTCAAAAAGTGTTTCCGTTATGGCGCCCATGTCAACGGCAACAAAGCTGTTGTCTTTTCGCAGTGAGCGCTGGTGGATGGCGCGCGCAATGAGTTCTTTGCCGGTTCCGTTTTCGCCCAGGATTAACACATTGGCATCGGTTTTTGCAACTTTTTCAATTAGTGTAAATACTTCTTTGATGGCCTGGCTTTGCCCGATAATCTCGCCAAAGGGTTTGCTGATTTGCTCTTCGAGCATTTCCTTGGCTTTACGGAGTTTATCCACTTCGTTGTAGGATTGCTTTAACCGGATGGCGGTGGAAATGGTGGCGATGAGTTTTTCGTTTTGCCAGGGCTTCAGTATAAAATCTGTGGCGCCCTGCTTCAGGGCTTTAACGGCCATCTCCACATCACCGAACGCGGTGATCAGAATAACCACTGCGTTTGGATCTTTCTCCAAAATTTTCTCAAGCCAGTAAAAACCTTCTTTTCCGCTGGTAATGTCTTTGCTGAAGTTCATATCCAGCAAGATCACATCATAGGTGTCGTTGTTCAGCAGGAAGGGTATTTTGTTCGGATTT
Source organism: Cytophagales bacterium (assembly GCA_020063545.1). Taxonomy (GTDB): domain Bacteria; phylum Bacteroidota; class Bacteroidia; order Cytophagales; family Cyclobacteriaceae; genus UBA2336. The sequence continues at coordinate 1,928 of JAGUUF010000382.1, read as the reverse complement.
TTTTCGATGATGACATGATGGTTCTGTTTTTTCAGGAGCATTTTTGCGGCAAGCAAAACGTCTTCGTCATCATCAATCATCAGAATTTTTGCCTGGCGTTCAGCCTGGCGGGCGCTTTCGGTACTCATGTTGTCTGGTTAGGGGTGGTAAGGTAGTCGAATACCATGCCACGGTTAATACTTACTCTCAGGGCCTGCATTCCTGCTCAGGCTGTTCCACAATGTACAAATATGTTCAATTCTGAACATCTGAATTGTCCGATATCGGATGGAGGTGTCGTTATTTGAAACGGGTAATAACCACTTTGCCGGGGTATACCACAAACCTGGCTTCATCGGTCAGTAAAATAAAGCGAGCCGAAGGGTCGGCAGGTTCACTTCGCTGGGTGCCGTCAAACAGGTTGTAGAAGTGGAGCGTATCATTATCGGCATAATAAAGGTCTTCGCCAATGAAATTAAAAAAACGGAGTTGCTGACCGGTAAGGATTTTTAAGCGCTTACCAAATCCGTTGAATAGTACAAGGCGGTTTTGACCAACCAGCAAAAACAGGAATCCCTGGTATTCCCGCATCTGTATGTTGTCGTGTTGAAATTCCTGCGGCAGCGTAAACTCAATTTCTGTTTTAAGGGAGGTCAGGTTTACACGCTTCATGCTGAAGTCGGCCCGGTCCAATATCCAAATGCCCTTGTCGCCAGCCGAACAGGCCAGCCAGGGCTCAACGGCAAATTCTTCATGTAAGGTTGTTACCGGCTCAGTGCCAAAACCGGTAAAGCCGGCCAGGTTGCGCTTGCGATAATAGGCAAACATGCGCGCGCCATCGCGCGGCTCAAAAACGGTTGGCGCTTCTTTTGGTCTGAACTCCCCCAGAAGTTTTCCGTCTTTACTGTACTTCAGCAGCCGCTCATTCCTCACCTGGATATACAAATCGCCCGGCCGGTCAACAAAAGCATTTACGGCTTCGCCCGGTAGTGCGATTTCCACACCCGGCTGCTGTGCATATACCGAAAGGCCTGCAGCAGCAAGAAGTAATGACAGGGCCTCAGCCTTCAAATGATTTAAGCTCAACGTTCGTACCATCGTAAACAGCATACGTGCTGAAATGAACCCACTCGCCCAGGTTAATATAGCGGCTTTGCTCTCCCACAGGCAGGTCAAGGGGCAGGTGCCGGTGCCCGAAAATATAAAAATCATGGTGTGTGGTCTTTTCTACTTCGCGGCAATACGCCAATAGGTATTCCTTCTCTTCGCCCTGAAATTTCTCCTCGCGTTTGGTATTGCTGATGCGGCTTTTCCGCGACCAGTAATGAGCAATGGCAATGCCAAGATTGGGGTGGATGCGGGCGAAAAGCCACTGGCAGAACGTACTGTTAAAGAATTTTTTAAGGAGTTTATACGTGTGGTCGCCCGGCCCCAGGCCGTCTCCGTGACCAATCATTAATTTGTGCGTTGCCGAGGTAATAACAACCGGCTTTCGGTAGATGGGAATTCCCAGTTCGGTTGGAAAGTAGTCGAACATCCACATATCGTGGTTGCCGGTAAAAAAGAAAACAGGAATACCTGCATCGCGCAATTCGGCAAGTTTACCCTGCAACCGGATGAACCCTTTCGGGATGGCCTTGTTGTATTCGAACCAAAAATCGAAAATGTCGCCCATCAGGTAAATGCTGTGTGCATCGTGGCGAATGTGCTCGAGCCACCGCACAATCCGTTTTTCCCGCGCCAGGCTCGATTGGGCATCGGGAACTCCCAGGTGAAAATCAGAAGCGAAATAAATCCTGTTGCCGTTTAGCGTAACGTCCATAGAAACAAAAAAGCCCGGGCTTGAAACCGGGCTTAAATATAAGTCCAAATATCAGCATTTAAGATGGCGTTACTTTTGGTTCTTCGGCTGCCGGAGTTTCTGTTGCTGCCGGTGCACCGTTTGTTTC
>JAGUUF010000251.1 GCA_020063545.1 Cytophagales bacterium | reverse complement strand
GTAAAGCTCCTCCAGCTCCGTCCGTCAGTCTTCCTGCTTTTTTTGGGGAAGCCGGATTTGAGACATCGATAACCTCAATGGAGCTTGACTCCACGCAAGCAATGTATGCATAGTTATCTTTTACATAAATTGATTTTGGGCCTTTAAGAAGAAACCCAGCAACTCCATCCGAGGCGGTTCCTACGTGGGTGGGACTAACCGGAGTAGAAATATCAAGTATTTCAATTGTATTGTTCCCAATGTTGGCAATGTATGCATATTGACCCGAGACATGAATAAATTCAGGAAATGAAAGCACAGCACCCTGATTTCCATTTGAAATGCGTGCTGCAACCATAGGCTTTAATGGATCAGAGATGTTAACAATAACTAATTTGCTATCCCAAAAGGAGGTAATATATGCGTAATCTCCTCTAATCGCGATTGATCGGGCGCCATCAAATAATATTGTATTAGTATTGTCATTTATCAGGCTTGACACTACAAACGGGGATGACGGACTCGAAATGTCAATTATTTCCATGCTTGAGGTAGTAGCCACGTAAGCATAAGTGCCTTTTATCTGAATCGCATTAGGCCCGTTAAAATATGTCCCTAGTGATCCATCGAAAATTGCACCAGCATTCCCTAATACTGGGGTCTGCGCCATGCAAGCAGTCAGACTTATTAACTGAATGATAAAACACGTAATACTAAACCTTATAAAGGAGCTACTGATAATAAATGTTCTCATTTTAATGAGATTTACTGTCTTACAAAGATAATCGTATTGCTTTGACTGGAGAAATGAGACTTTATTGTAACACCAAATTTTTTTATAGTGAAAATGTAAGCTCCCCCTATTTAGTCACCTCAAAGTATAGATTTCCAATTATTGCCGGGTGCTGCCGCAAAGGTTCATCGTTTTTGGGCCTGGCTTTATAGCCGATTACGGATGGACAGGTGCCCACTGGTTTACAGGTTTGCCAAAGGTTGATGCCGTGTTGATGTTGCACGTTTGCCACCAGTTCCTGCTTTTCGACAGGTCCTACAACTTTTTTAATGTCTGTCGCCCCATACTTGTTTTGAGGAAGCCGCCAACATGTTACTATTCTTTTGCTTTATTAGGTTCTCGGTTTTTAATTTCACTAACGTAGTCAGTTGTATTCCCATTCCAAAAACAGTTTACACACCTCCCGTTTTGAAAGTGGTGGTCACAGTTTTTATAACCATACAATACGTGAGAGCATTCGGGACAAAGGCTGCTCATAAACGAAGTGCCAATAAAATAATCACTACCACATTCGGCACAAATATTAGTCTGCCGGTTTAATAAACTATTATCCATTATACAGGGTTTAAAATATGAGCCAACGTTTGGCTATTTGCAGTTGCGGGCATAGGAAGCTTTAAAAATGGAGCGCAGCGGAATGTTAAAGCCGACCTGCTGTAAAATTGTTCCCCGTGACCGAACTACATTTTGAAACATAAACCTTAATTTAACACCCCGCAATTGCAAAATAGCTGCTGTTGGTAGCTGTAGGGCCCTTCTCCGAACTTCTTTCGTAGCCTTGTCTTTCATCTCTCGTTAATATTACACTTCTCTTTATAATTCAGTTGTGCGGTGGGGCATTTTTCATTTACTACTTTGTCCACTTACACTGCACTGAGCACACTTATTGACTGGCTTTGGTTGTGCATTGGATGCGCGGCCAGGCAATGTGTGTGCTGCTTTGTCGTTGCTCTCTTTCCTTTTGACTTAACTCGTCCGTTAATGAACATTTAATTAACAATGCTGAACATTCCATACAGGCAATTCTTTGAATTAACCATGAAACAGGAGTTTTTCTGAACTGGCATAATTTTAACTGCAATTACGAATATTATATACTGGTTGCTTTTGAAAAGTAGAATTATATCTCAAACCAAAAACATAATTTTTCACTATGCTTAAAAACATAATCCTCACTTCACTACGAAATTTTTTCCGTAACAAAAGTTTCTCTCTCATCAATCTTATCGGTCTCTCGGTAAGCATGTCATTAGGTATGCTCATCATCATGATCATTCAGGACCAACTTTCTTTTGATAATTTTCATAAAGACTCTGACAGGGTTTACAGAATCAATACTCAACTACTCCACCCTGATTGGGGTAATATTGATTTTGCGTCAACACCACTACCACTGGGTGAGGTTTTAAAAAATGATTATTCACTTGCCGAAAACATAGTACGTATTAAAAGTGAATTATATAGTGACGTGAATTATAAGAATATTACAGTGCCTGTACGAGGATTGTTTGTTGATCCTTCTTTTCTGGAAGTGTTCAATTTTCCGCTTGCGCAAGGGAGTTCAACAACAGCTTTACAAGGGCCAAATAGTTTAATACTCACCCGACAAAGTGCTGAAAAAGTATTTGGAACAACTGATCCTATAGGGCAAACTCTTACTATCGCCAAGCTTGGAACCTTCACAGTTACCGGAGTATTAAAGGAGTTGCCTGGAAAAACACACTTTGATTTCGAAGTCCTATGTTCAACAGAAGCACTTCAAAGTTTGGAGAAAAGTAAAGTAATGAGCAGTACGCTTGATAATTGGAGCGCCTATTATAACAACTACGTATACATAAAGTTGAAAGAAGGGCGAGAACTTCAGGAAGTTGAGAGGGCACTTTCAGAGATCAACAAAAAGTATTGTGTAGGGCTGCAATCGGATGGAAAGCAAATTTCGTATTCGTTTTATGTACAACCATTAGATAAAATAACACCAGGCCCCGAGCTGTCAGGCCAAATGGGTCGTGGGTTGCCCGCTTTCTTCCTTCTCTTTCTTAGTGTGTTAGGAATTGTTGTGCTGCTGATGTCCATTTTCAATTTCACCAATCTAACCATTGCTAAATCATTGTCTCGTGCACGTGAAATAGGTGTGCGCAAAGTAGTGGGCGCTAACCGATACCAAGTGTTTTTTCAATTTATAGGTGAGGCTGTTGTATTTTCAATGGTAGCGTTGATCTTTTCTTATATTCTATTGCAATTTTTAAAGAACGCATTCCTTCAATTGTCCTTGCAGGAGGATTTCTTTATTTCATTAAATGAAAATATTTCGTTGTATGTGGCATTTGCATTTTTAGCATTGATTGTAGGCATCTTGGCTGGTGTTTTACCAGCTATCTATCTTTCGGCATTCAAACCATCGAAAGTATTAAGGGATGTGCAGAATTTAAAAGTCTACTCCAGGCTTACCTTTCGAAAGATGCTGATGGTGGTACAGTTTACACTTACAGTCATTTTTGTGATTGTCGTATCGGTTGTTTATCAGCAAATAGACTATATGGTCTCTTCTGATTATGGCATTCAACAAAAGAATAACCTGAACCTTAGTCTAAAAGGGATTCCATTTGAAAAGATCGCGAATGAAATTGAACAAATCCCCGGAGTGGTTCGGGTGGGGGGTGTATCTCATAAGTTGGGAACCTTTGCCGATGGGTCAGATGATTATAAACGGAGCAAAGACGATAAGACAATTGTCATTCGTCATTTTATGGTTGATAATCATTACATCGATAACCTGTCTCTCACTTTTTTAGCAGGTCATAATTTTCTCGAAGAGGAACAAGCCGGTCGTGAGAGAGAAGTTATTCTTAATGAGACCGCGATAACACAACTTGGATTTGAGCAACCGGTTGATGCATTAGGTGAGGCTATTTATGCCGGGGATACACTTTTACTACGAGTAATTGGTGTGGTGAAAGATTTTCACTTTCGCCCTTTGAATAACAAAATAGGGCCAATGGCATTACGGTATAATACTAATGCTATTAACTACTTGAGTGCGCATATTGAGTCCTCGCAGAAGGAATCCATCATTCAATCTATGCAGGCGATTTGGAAAAGATTTGATGCTGTTCATCCTATGGAGTATGCCATGATGGAAGACGAGATAGACGATGCCTACAGGCAATCGGGTATGAGCGATGTTTTGGTGATCTTGGGATACATCACTTTCTTAATCATTTCACTTTCTTGCCTGGGTATGTTGGGTATGGCGATGTATGCTGCGCAGGTGCGTATGAAGGAAGTGGGAATTCGCAAGGTGATGGGCGCATCAGTAATGGATGTTGTGTTGTTGCTGAGTAAATCTTTCATGACATTGATAGGCATTTCCATCCTTATTGGAGTACCGGTAAGTTATTTTGCAGGGCAAGGATTTCTGGAGGGCTTTGCTTACAAAATCCAAATTACGCCTGCACTTTTGTTAACTGCCATTCTTTTAATCTCTTGTTTAGGACTACTGATAATTTGGTCACAGACTATAAGAGTTGCCACCGCCAACCCAACCAAGTGGCTTAAAAATGAGTAAAAAAGCATCTTTTTAAAATTATTTTAATAAAAACTGCAATTACGAGTAAAATAGTGTAACTATATTTATTGCAATTACGAATAATATAGTATGAAGAAAACCAAACTTGGAGAATTTGAAGAATTGGTGCTCCTCACCGTAGCGGCACTTCAGCAAGAGGCATATGGTGTTGAAATCAAACGCGAGTTAGAATCGAGACTTAAGGAAAGACTTAGTGTTGGGTCAATACAATCAGCATTGAAGCGAATGGAAGACAAAGGATTTCTCACCTCTCAATTTGGTGAATCTACTGCCAAGCGCGGAGGAAAGCGTAAGCGAATTTATTCTACTACTTCGCATGGACGTAAAGTGCTGGAAGAGATGAAAGATATAAGAGCCCAACTCTGGAGTGCAATCCCGAAACTAGCATTTGAACTTAAAGCTATCTGATGGAATCTCAGGCACTATATCCTCCTAAGTGGCCGGTAAAGCTTCTTCGATTTTTCTTAAAGGCTGAATACCTGGAAGAAATTGAAGGAGATATGGAGGAAATATTCTACGAGAATGTTGAGCGGTTCTCGGTTCGCAAAGCAAGGCGAATGTATGTGTTAGAAATGATCAAGCTGTTGCGACCAAATTTGATTAAAAACCTTGAGTTCGTAAACCATCTAATGCATTATAGCATGTTCAAAAATTACTTTAAGGTTTCATTTCGTGGTTTAAAGAAGAATCCCATTAACTCTTTTATTAATGTCTTCGGACTAGCGGTGGCTATTGGCCTAGCAATTTTTGCATATGCTTTTGCACGCTGGACGTACAGTACTGATCAATTTCATGAAAATAAAAATACAGTTTATCTCACAACCTTTTTTGCAAACAGGAATGGTGCCAATCAACAGTATGGTACCACACCGAGACCAATCGGAGAACATCTTCGTCAAGACTTTGCTCAAATAAGTGTTTGCCGGATTGAGGACCGCAATGTAGTCATGAGGTATGACGAACATGTTTTTCATGAAAGAGTACGATATGTTGATCCTGAGTTTTTGGAGATGTTTACGTTTCCTCTTAAATGGGGAACATCTAATGCATTGAAAGATGTAAACAGCATTATTCTTAGTGAGCCGATGTCAATAAAATACTTTGGTGAAGAAAACCCTATTGGCACCAGTATTCAGATGATTTATGGAAAAGGCCAGAGTAAGGTTTTTAAAGTTGTTGGAGTAGCTGCTGAGTTTCCGAAAGCCCGCACCATCGGGTTTGACTTTCTGATCAACTTGGAAAACTTCCGTACAACTGAACCGGGTTACAATTATCATGACTGGAATGCCTTCGTAAATGCCACTTTTATCAAAGTTGAAAATCCTACTGATTTGATTTCCATCAAATCAAAAATGGAAAAGTATCAAGTATTGCAGAATAGTGTTGCAAAGGAAGATTGGGCAATTACTTCATTCTCATTCGAACCTTTGGCCACACTTCACGAACAGTCTGAATTTATTAAAGACGACATCTCCAGAAGTTCAAAAAATAATTATACATCTATTGTGTTTATGGTAGCCATTGCTGTTTTCATGCTTGCATTGGCTTGTGTAAACTACATCAATATTGCTATAGCAACCGCAGCTAAACGATTGAAGGAAATTGGTGTCCGCAAATCAATTGGTGCTACACGAAAAGTAGTTATTGTTCAATTTCTCACCGAAAATGTAGTGGTCACTTCATTCGCTTTGCTTATTGGATTGGCGCTGGGATACTTTTTCTTCATACCTGGATTTGAGACGCTATGGAATTTTAGCATGGACTTTCAATTCACAGACATAAACCTGTGGATATACCTTCCTATTATTTTGTTGATTACCAGTATAGCTTCGGGTATTTACCCGGCCATTTATATCTCTCGTTTTCAAGCTACGACTATTCTAAAGGGGAGCGTAAAATTTGGTCAGCGTAATGTGCTCACGAAAGTGTTCTTATGCTTTCAATTAGTATTTGCCTGTGTGTTT
>JAGUUF010000038.1 GCA_020063545.1 Cytophagales bacterium | reverse complement strand
CCAGCGCGTGGCCATTGCCCGTGCACTGGTTAATAATCCCTCTATCATTCTTGCCGATGAGCCTACCGGTAACCTCGATTCAAAAACCTCTTATGATATCATGAACCTCTTCCAGGAACTTCATGATAAGGGAAACACGATTATTATGGTTACGCACGAGGACGACATCGCCCACTATGCACACCGCATTGTTCGCCTGCGTGATGGACTGGTGGAATGGGACCGCAAGAACGAGCACGTTACCCGTGGCAAGCCGGTAGTTGCACACTAAGCCCTTACCCGGGTTAGCCTGCCGGAGAGGGTTAATTTGGTCTTGATGATTAACCGGTAAATCTCCACCTTCGCAGAATGAAAATCTACACCAAAACTGGTGATACCGGAACTACCGCATTGTTTGGCGGAAAGCGTGTTTCAAAATCAGATTTACGCATCGAAACCTACGGAACAGTTGATGAACTGAACGCATACATCGGCCTGCTGCGCGATCAATCCGTAAATTCAATCCGAAAGGAAGTGTTGATAGAAATACAAGACAGGCTATTTACCATTGGCTCCATACTGGCAACGGAACCTGCCAATACAAAAGTTAAACTGCCCGCACTGCGGGAAGAGGATGTTGCCTTTCTGGAAAAACAAATTGACGGTATGGAAGAAGCGCTTCCTCCCATGAGGTCTTTCGTCCTTCCCGGGGGCCATCAATCGGTTTCATTTTGTCATATCGCCCGTACAGTCTGCCGCAGGGCCGAGCGCCACGTAATTGCATTGCACGCTGCCGAACCGGTAGATACGATGGTAATAAAGTACCTGAACAGGCTTTCCGATTATCTTTTTGTGCTTTCCCGTAAAATGGCACAAGAACTTGGAGCAGAGGAAACCCCCTGGAAACCAAGAATGTAAAGATGAATTGCCGATTTTCGAAACCGTTTGTCCTAACATCCGTTAGCCGGAAATAAAATATCTGTTAACTTGCGGCACAACAACCGCAAAACCCCTGAAAAATGGTCGCTACGCAAAACATCAGCATCCACCGGGTGCAGGAATCCAGGCTGGCAGAGGTTGATTTTGCCAACATCCCGTTTGGGAAAATCTACACCGACCACATGTTTATTGCCGACTACCGCAACGGGGAATGGAAGAATTTCCGCATCGTTCCCTATGGCCACATGCCCATCAGTCCGGCAACTCCCGCGTTGCACTACGGCCAGGCCATTTTTGAAGGTATGAAAGCTTTCCGCGGGCCCGAAGGTGAAGCGCTGGTGTTCCGCCCGCACGACAACTGGATGCGCATGAACATCTCGGGCGAGCGCATGTGCATGCCGCACATTCCCGAAGAGTTGTTTATGGACAGCTTGTTTGCGTTGATTGATCTTGACCGCAACTGGATACCCGCTGTTGACGGCTCATCACTCTACATCAGGCCATTTATGTTTTCGGCCGATGAATACATCGGCATAAAGGCATCGTCCGACTTCACGTTTATGATTATCCTCTGCCCGGTAGGTGCCTACTATTCAACACCGGTTAAGGTGAAGATTGAAACACATTACACCCGCGCCATTGACGGGGGCACCGGCTATGCCAAAGCAGGAGGTAACTATGGCGGGGCCATTTACCCGGCCAAGCTGGCGCAGGACAAAGGGTACCACCAACTCATCTGGACCGATGGAAAAAACCATGAGTACATCGAAGAATCCGGAACAATGAACGTGATGTTCGTGATAAACGATACCCTGGTAACACCCGCCCTTACCGATACCATTCTGGCAGGCATTACCCGCGACAGCGTTCTGAAACTGGCACAACACTGGGGCTGGAAAGTAGAAGAGCGAAGGATTTCGGTGAAAGAACTGATTGACGGACTGGAAAAAGGAACCGTTACCGAGGCCTTTGGTGCCGGCACCGCAGCCACCATTGCCCCGATTGAACTCATCGGTTATAACGATAAGGATTATTATTTACCCCCGGTAAACGGGCGCAAATATTCCAACCATATTTTGAAAGAACTCGACAGTATCAAACGCGGGCTTGTACCTGATCCGTTTAACTGGATTGTGAAGATGTAACCGTTTGCCTATTTTCGGGCAGCTACGGTTTCATGACTAAGTTTTTTGCGCTCACCCTTTTCATGGCTGCACCTTCTCTGGTAACAGCACAATACCGGCTGGTTCTGCTTAAGGTCGACAACACCATTACCTCATTCCGGGAGGGCGACTACATCCGCTTTAAGCGCAAAGACCGCGATCATTTCACACGGGGGTTTATTGCCGGCATTCACCAGGATTATTTCCGCATAGGAGAGGATACAACCTATGCGCATCAGCTTCAGAGGATTGATTTAACCGGCTTGCCCAATTCCGGTTTTCGTACGGCCTCCATCGGCAAGGGTTTTATTGCTGCCGGGCTGATGATTTTTCTGGGCGATTTGGTAAACACCACACTGGTGCGCGATGAGGGGTATACTGCCCACAGCGGAGTAATCATTTCATCGGCACTGCTGGTCGGCTCGGGCGTGGTTATGCAATTCGTTAATAACAACTACTTTGTGTTGGGCCGGAGGAAAAAAGCGGTAATCGTGGATTGGTAGGTCATGAATGTATCATCCAACCGTGCCCGCATCATTGTTACCTGCAACAGTCGCCTGGCCCCCTGGCTAAGGCAGGAAATTGAAGAACTCGGGTTTAAGCCGCAGCGGGTGTTCAAAACAGGTATTGAACTGCACGGTACCATTAACGATTGCATAAAACTTAACCTGAACCTACGCTGTGCCAGCCAGGTACTGTATTCGCTGCGGGAGTTCCAGGCCAATCACCCCGATCATGTGTATGAGCAGGTAAAGAAATTTCCGTGGGAGGTGGTTATGCCGGATAACGGCTCCTTCTCCGTTACCTGCAACGTAAACCACCCATCGGTTAACAACGAGTTGTTTGTTAATGTAAAAGTAAAGGACGCCATTGCCGACCGGTTTCGCGAGAGGATCGGTAAGCGCCCGGATTCAGGGCCCGACCTGAATCACGTTGTTATTCATTTGTTCTGGAAAGAAAAATATGCCGAGTTGTTTCTGGATACTTCCGGGCATACGCTTTCAAAACACGGCTACCGGAAAATTCCCGGCAAGGCACCCATGCTTGAAGCACTGGCCGCAGCAACAGTAATGGCTGCCAAATGGGATCGGCTTTCACCCTTCGTTAATCCCATGTGTGGTTCGGGCACGGTGGCCATCGAAGCGGCTTTACTGGCCACCAACCGGAAACCGGGATTGTTCCGGAAAAATTATTCCTTCATGCATATTGTAGGCTATGACGAGCAGGTGTACCGCGATGAATTTAGTAAACTTACTAACCAGATTCGCCCGGCACCGTACCCCGAAATCGTGGCTACCGATATCAGCGCAGATGCCATAATGATTTCCAAAGTGAATGCGGCCCAGGCCGGTGTTGAAAACCTCATCCGTTTTGAGCAATGCGATTTTGAAGAGACGCCCGTACCTGCAGGGCAAAAGGGCGTGATATATTTTAACCCTGAATACGGTGAGCGCATGGGCGAAATCGCGCAACTTGAAACCACCTACAAACGCATTGGTGATTTTATGAAAAAACATTGCCAAGGGTACACGGGCTATATTTTTACGGGTAACCTTGACCTGGCAAAGAAAATCGGACTTCGCACCAGCCGCAGGATTGAGTTTTATTCGGCAAAACTGGATTGCCGGCTGCTGGAATATGAATTGTACCAAGGGAGTAAACAGCAGCCTTCAGCTTAAACCCGGGTATCCGGAATACCGGTTATATTTGTTGTTTAATTACTACCATGACTACCGAACAACTGAAAGATTTAAAAGGCCGTGTTCAGGCTTTGAGGAGGTATCTTTGACTACGATCGCAAGATTGTTGAAGTAAAAGACGAAGAGGCCATTACCCACCAGCCCGATTTCTGGAGTAACCCCAGGCAAGCGGAAACCATTATGAAAAGCATACGCACTAAAAAAGTGTGGACAGATGCTTTTGAAAAGGTAAACAAATTGGTGGAAGACCTTGACGTGCTGAACGAGTTCCATGAAGCCGGTGATGTGGGCAGAGATGAACTCGATCGCGAGTATGTAAAAACCGCCAAAGCGGTTGAGGAGCTCGAATTTAAAAAGATGCTGAGCCGTGAAGAGGACCAGCTCAGTGCCGTGCTCGAAATAAACCCCGGGGCTGGCGGCACCGAAAGTAACGACTGGGCCGAGATGCTTAACCGCATGTACATTATGTGGGGCGAGAAAAGCGGCTACAAAGTAACGCAGGTGGATTACCAGGCTGGCGAAGTGGCCGGAATAAAATCAGCAACACTCGAAATTGAAGGGCCTTTCGCGTACGGCAAACTGAAATCCGAAATCGGGGTGCACCGCCTGGTGCGCATTTCACCATTCGATTCAAACCAGCGCAGGCATACTTCGTTTGCTTCGGTGTTTGTGTACCCGAAAGTGGATGACTCCATCAATATTGAAGTGAACCCTGCGGATGTGGAAATCCAGACATCGCGTTCGGGCGGGGCCGGTGGCCAGAATGTAAACAAGGTGGAAACCAAAGTACAGCTTACACACAAGCCTACGGGTATAGTAATTGTATGCCAGGTGGAGCGATCGCAGCATGCCAACCGCGAGCGCGCCATGCAAATGCTGAAATCAAAATTGTACCAGCTTGAAATGGAGAAGCGCAATGCCGAGCGCGACAAGATTGAGGCCGGCAAGATGAAGATTGATTTCGGCTCGCAAATACGGAACTACGTTCTCCATCCGTATAAACTGGTAAAAGATGCCCGCACGGGCGTAGAGCGCACCGATGCACAAAATGTGCTGGATGGCGACCTGGATGACTTTATAAAAGCATTTTTGCTCGAGTTGCAGGAAGAGGGGGTAAAATCAGCTAAATGACGAACGGGTTATCCCGATGAATAAAACTTCCCGAACCTACACCCGCCAGTTCTGGCTGCTTTGCCTCAGTTCGCTGCTGTTCTTTGCCAGCTTTAACATGCTTATTCCTGAATTGCCGGCTTACCTGAGCAGTTTGGGCGGGGCCGAATACAAGGGCCTGATCATTTCGCTGTTCACCATTACGGCTATGGTGTCGCGCCCATTCAGTGGGAAAATTGCCGATAAGGTCGGCCGCATACCGGTAATGGTAATCGGTACTTCGGTCTGCTTTATCAGCAGTTTAATGTACCCAATCGTAACATCGGTAGCCGGTTTTTTGTTGCTCAGACTGGTTCACGGATTTTCAACCGGCTTTACCCCAACCGGTTTAACCGCATACCTTTCTGATATTATACCGGCTCAAAAACGAGGTGAAGCGATGGGGTTGCTTGGTACTGCCGGAACGGTAGGCATGGCGGCAGGGCCGGTAGTTGGAGGTGCGGTGGCCAACAACCTTGGACTGAATTTTATGTTTTACACTTCATCCGGTTTTGCCATCATCTCCATTTTGATTTTGATGGGCATTAAGGAGACCCTGCAGCAACGCAATCCGTTTACGCACGAGGTGCTGAAGATTCATAAGCGCGACTTATTCGAACCGCGCGTGCTGGTTACCTGTGTTGTTATGGTGCTCACGGCCTATTCGTATGGTGCAGTGTACACCGTTATCCCCGATTTTGGCGAATTTGTTGGCATCCGGAACAAGGGCTTGCTCTTTATGTTCTTAACCGTGGCATCGCTATCTGTACGATTAATTGCCGGCAAAGCCTCCGACTATTACGGCAGGCGCAATGTGCTCATTGTCAGCACGGGTTTGGCCGTGGTGGCCATGGTGTTGCTTGGCTTTGGAACAACACCCCGCGACCTGATGATTGCCGTTACCCTGTATGGCTTTGCACAGGGTATGACATCGCCAACATTGTTTGCATGGGCAACCGATTTAAGCGATGAGCAGCATAAAGGCCGCGGCATTTCCAGCCTGTATATTTTTATGGAAATGGGCATAGGCGTAGGAGCCTTTACCTCCGGACTGATTTACGGTAACCAACCCGAGAACTTTATGGTTACGTTTGTAGCCTGTGCCGTGCTGGCCGGCCTGGCATTTCTGTACCTGGTAACCCTGCGTAAAGCAACACCTGCCCCGCAGGCAGTATCGGTTACCAGTCCGGCCGAAAGTGTAGGCAGCGAGTTGGATCAACTATAACCCTATGAAGCGCTATTTTTTAATTTTGTTTGTACTGGCAAGCAGTGCAGAATTGTTTTCAACCCTGGCGGATGCACCCGTTGTACACCAATTCGCGAAACCTTTTTTATTGCTTACGCTGATTGGCTACTACGTATTTTCCCGTGCGGGTGAGCCGCTGGCCATTACTTTTTTGCTGGCCCTTTTTTTCAGTTGGGCTGGCGATGTGCTGCTCATGTTTCAGCAAGACGAGGCTTCTTTCTTTATATACGGGCTGGCCGCCTTTCTGCTGGCCCATGTTCTTTACATTTTTTCGTATCGCCAGCACCGGTGGGAGGATGAGACGAATGCATTGCAAGGCCTTCAGCGCATTCGCTTTGCTTTTCCGTTAATCCTTGCCGGCAGCGGACTGGTGGTTATTCTCTACCCGCACCTGGGCGATATGAAATGGCCGGTGTTGCTTTATGCATTGGTAATAACCCTGATGAGCATTAACGCACTGTTTCGCTATGGCCGTACCGGCCAGGGAAGTTTTGTGATGGTATTCGGGGGTTCAATTTTATTTATGATCTCCGATTCGCTGCTCGCCATCAATAAGTTTATTGAGCCGCTTGCCCATGCCGATTTCTGGATTATGTTCACCTACATCAGCGCACAACTGCTTATTGTGCAGGGAGTTATTTCTCACGCAACGGTATCCCGACAGAGGGGGGTGTAGTTACATATTTAATTTTTTAACCGACCCGCTTCCACTGCTGTGTGCGTTTACGTGGGCGGGGTTTCCGCGGTAGCGCACATCACCGCTGCCGGAGATTTTGGCATCCAGTTCATCCTTCACATTAATTTCAACAGAGCCCGAGCCGCTGATCCGCACCCGGCACTTACCGGTTTCCAGGTCGGCCGCCAGCACTTTGCCCGAGCCGGAAATATCCACATCCACAGTTGAGGATTTGCCGGTGGCAACGGCCTTGCCCGATCCTGAAATTTCAAAAGAAGCCATACCCGAAACGCTGGCATTCATTTCAATTTTGCCTGAGCCGCTGATGTCGCTGCTGAAGGAGGCGAGGTTGCCGCGAACAATCATGCCGCCCGAGCCGCTTACGTTCGCTTCCGTATCGCCCGCATCGGTTTCCACCTTCAGCGATCCCGAACCGCTTACATTCAGCTTCAGGGCCTTGCATTGGATGCGGTTTTCAACAACCATATCGCCTGACCCGCTCACGCTCAGACCCTCAATTTCTTTAACGGTAATGTAAACGTTTATCCTGTCGTTATCGGTCCAGTTCCAGTTAAACCATTTTTCTTTTGAGCGGATAACCAGTTTGTTGCCTTCCACGGATGCTTCTATTCTGTCGAGTGCATCGCGGGTGCCCTCCAGTTCAACTTTTTGAGTATTGCCCTGGCGCACATAGGCCTTACCAGGAACGCCAAAGCCTATTTTGGTAAAAGTGGGTACCGTTACGGTTTGACGCTGCTGTGATAATCCTGTTAAGGAAATAAATAGCAGAAACGGAAGGATAAGGTTTTTCATGGGATTAAGGTTTATGCACAAACAGACTAAACCACACCGCTGAAGGTTGCATGGCGGCATGAATTTGCTTTCCTTAAGACGCAAAAATCCGCTTAATCGTTACGTGCCTGAATTTTCTTTTCGTACTGTTGGTAGTCCTTCGAAAGCCATTTACCGTGAAAAAGGCAGCAAATTCCTGGCTTTTGCCTATCCGGTGAAGGATGAAGCACGGATTAAGGAGAAGCTTGAAGGTCTGAAAAAGGAATATTTTGATGCCCGCCATATTTGCTATGCCTGGGTGCTGGGAGCCGAAAAAAATCGCTTTCGCGCGTTTGATGACGGAGAACCCAGCCATTCGGCAGGCGATCCGATACTGGGGCAGATCCGTTCGCGTAACCTGACCAATATCCTTATTGTGGTGGTGCGGTATTTTGGCGGAGTAAAACTGGGTATGGGCGGGTTGATAGCTGCCTACCGTACGGCTGCATCGCTGGCTTTAGAAAATGCCGTTGTTGTGGAAGAGGAGGTGATGCAACTGTTCCGGTTGCAGTACACGTATCAGCAAACTGCCGACATTATGAAACTGGTAAAGCAGGTGCAGGCACACGTTATTGCACAACAACATGATAGCCGGTGCTGGTTAGATATTGAAGTGATGCTTCGGTATAGTAGCCGGTTTAAGCAACTGGCTGACCAGTTAATGCATAAGGGTGTTACGGTGGAAGAAATTCCGTTAACTTGACAAAAAAAATATGCCACTATCGCGGAAGCCCGCCCTCGGCTTCATTTTCGTTACGCTGTTAATTGATGTAACCGGCTGGGGTATCATCATCCCGGTAATGCCGCGCCTCATCCAGGAACTTTCAGGGGGCACGCTGAGCGATGCTTCAAAATACGGAGGCTGGCTTATCAGCACGTATGCCATCATGCAGTTTGCATGCGCACCTGTTGTTGGTGCCCTGAGCGACCGGTTTGGCCGCAGGCCGGTATTGCTGGCTTCGTTATTTGGTTTTGGTATCGACTACCTGTTCCTCGCATTTGCCCCTACGCTGGGCTGGCTGTTCTTAGGCCGTGCGATTGCCGGCATTATGGGAGCCAGCTTTACCACGGCAGGTGCTTACATTGCCGACATCAGCACACCGGAAAAGCGCTCGCAGAATTTCGGCATCATCGGGGCTGCCTTCGGGCTGGGCTTTATCATCGGCCCGGTAATTGGCGGGCTGTTGGGTGGCCTGGGTACACGTGTACCGTTTTTGGTTACCGCAGGTCTTACATTTCTGAACTGGCTTTACGGATTTTTTATTCTGCCTGAATCGTTGGAGCCCGAAAACCGCAGGCCGTTTAGCTGGAAGCGCGCTAACCCGCTGGGAACGCTGAAGAGTTTGTTTCGCTTTCCGGTAATCCGCGGGTTGTTTATATCGTTGGCTTTCCTCTACATCGCGGCACATGCCGTGCAAAGCAACTGGTCGTACTACACCATTGAAAAATTTGGCTGGAAGGAATCCGACATCGGCATATCGCTTGGCGTGGTGGGTTTTGTGTATGCCATTGTTTCGGGCTGGCTTATCCGCCTCATTATTCCTGCCCTTGGGCAAAAGCGAAGCGTGTATGTAGGACTTGGTTTGCAGGCGGCCGGTTTTATTTTATATGCGTCAGCCTCGCAGGGCTGGATGATGTATGCCTTTACCGTGGTGTACTGCCTTGGCGGGATTGCCGGGCCGGCCTTGCAGGGTATTATGTCAACCATTATTCCACCGAATGAGCAGGGCGAACTGCAAGGCGGCTTTACCAGCCTGATGAGTTTATGTTCCATCATCGGACCGTTTGTAATGAACAGCGTGTTGTTTGCCTACTTTACGGGGCGTGCCGCTCCGGTTTATTTTCCTGAAGTGGCCATGGTGTTTGGCGCAGTGCTGGCGGTTATCAGCACGGTACTGGCGCGGAGAAGTTTGAAGCGTAACGTGCCTGTGCTACGGTAGTAAACGATCTTTAACATGGTGAACGACTGCCAGGCTGGAAGGGCTTTATCTTTTCAGAAGGATTTTGTCAGATACAGTAGTCAAGCCTTCAGTTTGTTCGGTAGCTACGGTGTATAGATATAACTTCTTATCCTTAGAATTTTGGTATGCGATAAGGTTGCCATCATTACTCCATTCTGCAAGCGAGCACTTTTCTATGATTTTTATAGGCTTTGCTTTTGAGTAATTTTCCAAAAGGTAAGCACTATTGTCCATGACTAAAAGAAATCGGTTAGTTGAGGCTGAGTACCTAATGGTTATATTTTTACTTTTCTTAAACAGATTTTGGGGTAATGTTCCTGAAAGAAAATTGGTTTCAAACAATTCAAATATCGGTTCGTATTGTGTTGTCTTAATTGTTTGAATTTGCACGATTCCATCGTATTGTGTTGGTCTTTCTCTTTCACTGAAACTGGTGTATTCATTTGATGTACTTTTATACTGGTAGACGCGGCTACCATCCAACGACCAACCACAAAAACGGGCATTCATTAAAGGCAATTGTATTGTTTCTCCTGATTCGTGGTTAACAATAAGATATTTTATAAAGCTGCCTTCCGGTATTTGCATCATAAGGAATCTGCCATCCGGTGACCAACTTTCCAGTGTAAATAATTTATCAGTTTGCAGAATCTTATTACTGGTACCTGTTGAAAGATCGCTGAAGTATAGTGTGTATAGACCATTACTAGAAGTTATGTAAGCCAATTTTTTTCGATCAGCTGAAAGCCGATGGGAAAATGTTGTAGAATCACTAAGGAAAGTGATTTTATTAGTAGGCAACTCCAAAATTGCGAGCACATTGGGGGTTCGGTTATAGTACTTTGGCATGAATAAAATCTGCTCATTATTGAGCCACCATGAATTACCAGAGTGGTCAAAGGGGACTGGCTGTATCGCCTTTGACTGCAGGTCAATAATTAGCGCTCTTTCATTTGGAGAACTAGCATCTAGTTTCGAGGGCATAATCATAAGTTTATTATTATCGGGCGAAAAGACAAATGAAGGCGATGAGTCCTCCCATGGACCTTTACGTGCCGGATTTATGCCTGTGAAAAGAATTTTTAGGGGGAATGGAGGATTACTTTCACAAGTTGTACAAAAGTCAAAGCGAATCCCCATTCGGCAAGTAACAAACTTTCCTGCCCCGTCTCTTCCAGGTATCCAGTAATTAGGGGCACTGAAGAATAGTGCAAGTATCTCATCTTTTAGTCCATAACCCGGATCATTATGCACTTCAGGATTAGTTGCAATCCCGTTTGGTTCAACTTGAAATGTTAACCAGCTTGAAAAATACTTTTTCTCCAAAACCATTTCATATGGAATACTAAATTGGTCGTAGTGGTCAATCAGACTTGAAATTGAACCATTAAATCGACATGGAATTGCTAATTTACGGGGCACCCATTGTTCCCCATCACGTACATAGAAATGCGAGGTATCGGGCCGAATAAAGACTAACTTTCCTTTATCGTAATCGATTCTAAGACTAAGTTGACGGGGGTGATCAAAGTAATCCCACATACCTACCCGCATTCCATTCAAGGAGTCGCCACGCTCAACGAGTGTTTGCATTTTACTCCTTTTATCTCCTTGACTCAGTGCAACACTGAAACAAGAGACCAATGCAACAACGATAATTGAAATTTTATTCACGGAATAAATTTATTATTTATGAAGGTTCTCGGCAAACAGTATAGCATTTTTTATTGTTCGCAGATTATTTGTAAAATAATCCTGAGTGATTCAATGCTTGTATTTAACTCAACTTATAAAACTATGTAAATACATTAAGCTTTTTATACATCTCCAAACACACCCACGCATCGGTGGCCGCATATTGCAGTTGCTTTTGGGTGAGGGTGGGGGCCTCCCAGTTTGAGGTTTGTGCTCCTTTCGAAATCCGAAAACCCAGCAGCAGGGCGGTGAGCTTTTTTATACTCTCGGCTTCGTAGCCGGCTTTACGGGTAAGGTGGGTAAGTTCCAGGAATCCATCGGGCTTAAAGCGCTGTAACCGCTGCAATGCGATGAGGTCATCGCGCAGGGCAAGCCCCACTTTTAGTTTTTCTTTATCCTGCAGGTAGTGGATCAGCTCAGGGGTTAGTCCGGTTGCCTGCAGGCGAATCAGAAAAACTTTATGCGGCAGCGCCAGTTGCATCAACGCCACGTTGTAGCGCTGGCCTTTTACAAACGCAGGGCGCGTTTCGGTGTCGAACCCGGCAACGGCATGTTCGTTAATCTCATCAATAGCACGCACCACCTTGGCCGGCTCCTGCACTACCACAATTTTTCCGTCAAAAGCACGCAGCGGCAGGGTTTGTATTTCGCTGTGGTCGATGGTGGTCTTATGGCTGGTCGGTTTTGCTGTCATCTGCAATTCTCCTGATTTTAATGTTCGCGTAGGCCATAAACACCGTCATAAACGGGCTGATGATGTTGAAGAAACAAAAGGGCAGGTATGTGATGGTGGCAATGCCCAGCACCGTTGCCTGGGTTGCCCCGCAGGTGTTCCAGGGAATGAGCACCGAGGTTACCGTTCCGCTGTCTTCGAGGGTGCGGCTCAGCACTTCGGGTTTTAACCCGCGTTTCTTATACGTATCGGCATACATGCGGCCGGGCACGGCAATGGCCATGTACTGGTCGGACGCGGTAAGGTTGAAGAACACGCAGGTAGCGGCTGTTGACCCCACCAGTGAGCCCACCGATTTGGCAAACCGGATGATTTCATCGGCAATGCGTTTCAGCATGCCCCCGGCTTCCATCACTCCGCCAAAAACCATGGCGCACAAAATCAGCCACACGGTGTTAAGCATGCCGGCCATGCCCCGGGCTTTCAGCAGTTCGCTAACCATGTCGTTATCGGTTGAGAGTTGTATGCCCGTGCTCATGGCATTCATCACCGCCAGGAATGACGATTTCAGAAAATTATCGTGAATGCCCGAAACCTGGTTAATGATGTGCGGTTGAAAGACAACTGCACACACGCCTCCAAGCAATGCACCTGCCAGCAGGGCGGGTGTTGCAGGCACTTTGCGCACAATCATAATGATAACCAGCGCGGGCACAACAAATAATACCGGGTTGAGGTTGAAGGCATCGTCAATGGCTTTAAGCACGAGGGCATCCTGCGCTTCGGATGGTGTGGTATCGAAGGTGAAACCCCACACCAGGAAGATGATTAGGGTAATGGTGAGTGTAGGTATGGTGGTGTACATCATGTACCGGATGTGGGTGAACAAATCCGTTCCGGCCATGGCCGGTGCCAGGTTAGTAGTATCCGATAAGGGCGAAATCTTATCGCCAAAATAAGCGCCAGAGATAATCGCTCCCCCAATAACCCCGATGGGAATGCCCAACGCCTGCCCGATGCCGAGCAGGGCAATGCCGATGGTGGCAATGGTGCCCCACGAGCTTCCGGTAGCCAGCGAAACAATGCTGCACACCACACAGGCCGCAAACAAAAAAATGGTGGGGTTAAGAATTTTAAGTCCGTAATAGATCATGGCCGGCACAATACCGCTGAGGAGCCACGTGCCGGAAAGCGAACCGATGATAAGCAGGATGAGGATGGCGCCCATAGCCATGCTGATGCTTTTTACAATGCTGAGTTCAATTTCTTTCCAGGTGCGCCCCAGCCGCCAGGCTACGATTCCGGCTACAGCCGCACCGAGCAGCAGGGCAATCTGGTTGGGACCATCGGTTGCATCGGCTTCATAGATGATGACATTGGTTGCCAGGAGAGCCGTTAGGATTGCGATGGGGATGAATGCCTGGAGGAGTGTCGGCTCTTTTGGTTGTGCCATGCGGGTACAATTATTCAGGCAAGATAGGAATTAAGGCAAAAGCACAAACTCCTTTATTATTCAGGCTTCGGGATCGGGATGGCCTAGGGCTTTCAATACTTCGCGGTCGAGCTGGTAGAGAATATCCTCCCGGCCTGAGTAGTAGCCCCTGTCGAACCGTTTAGATTTTGTTCCTATCTGCATCTGCTCGCACACCTGCCAGTCTTGCCGGTTGGTTAAGTCCCAGAATTCAACGGCCGAGTTTATTCCTGTTTGCGCTGACGGGTCATTAATAATTTCAGGGCGGAACAGCCAGTAGCAGTCGTTGGTGATTTTACCGGGGCCCAGGGGAGTGATGTGATGGTACATCACAAAATCAGGATGTGGCGTTAGCAGCATATTGGGAAATACCGAATAGTAATACACGCGCTGCAGGTCATCGCCATGCACGTTGCAGATGGGCGGTGCTGCCGCCTCTCCGGTCATGGTCATGCTGCCGCGTTTTTTAGGCAGGTCCATAAATCCGCCTATCACCGCGCCCTTGCTGGCATCGTGCTGCGCTGAATTTACCGGTGTAAGCTGGCTGAGCAACGGGTGAACACCCGGGCAGTGGTAACACTCCTGGTAATTTTGAAGGATGAGTTTCCAGTTGCAGTTCAGTTCGTAGCGGATGTGCCGGGCGATTTTCAGCTCGCTGATTTTCCAATCGGCAAACTTTCCGATAAGGGCTTCCATCTGCACCTCAAACGGTTCGGGGTTTTTGTGCAGGCTGATGAACAGAAAGCCTTCCCAACTGTGAACATGCGCTTGCGGCAGTGCGCAGTTTTCTT
>JAGUUF010000391.1 GCA_020063545.1 Cytophagales bacterium | reverse complement strand
TGTAGTTTTCGTTTTTCTGGTCTTCCTGAAACCGGATATACTGCTGGCGCTTTTCGCGGATTATTTTCAGGAACTGATCGAAAGAGGTATCCAGGGCATCGCCTTTATAGGCAAACCCATCGGGTGAGCCGCCATCCAGCAGGTAACGGTTAAAGGCACTGTCTTTTTCGCGCTGGCGAAGTTCATCATACGCATGCCGGATTTCGCGAAGCACCGGATCGACATTGACTTGCCCCGAATGTGCGGCAAGTTCCTTCAGTGCCGAAAGCAATTGTTCCTTAGTGTATTGCTGATAATCAGGGGAGCCGGCAGGATGCACGGCCTCTGCCATCGTTTCGCTGTGGTCAACCAGGTCTGCCTCTGATTTAAGAATGGCAGTTTCATCATGGTCAATCAACCCGGCTTCTTGAAATAATCCCTCCGTTGCCCGCTTTTCGTCTTCCATCTCCATGGTTACTGTCCATTATTAAAACGCCAAATATGGGTAAAGTTACGATAAGCCATCTCAAAAATAAAATGCACTACCACAAAGGCCACCAGGTTTGAACAAAGAACGCGGAGAAGCACTTTAGAATATATTTTTCTTAGTGCGCTTTGTGCCTCCTTTGTGTCACTTTGTGGTTAAATTGGATTTTTGAGATGGCTTCTAAAATCGTTTAATTCAGGTTCGGGTCAACCGGGTAGTTGGCATACACTGAAAACCTTCCGCCCATGTTTGCCAACGCCTTTCTCCACATCAAACCGGCCTCCGTTTCAAATAGCAGTTCTTCGGTAACAAAATCACACACAATCCACGAGTCCTGCTCAAGTTCTTCATCAAGCTGGCCCGGGCCCCATCCGCTGTATCCGAGAAAGAACTTGATTTCACCGGGTTGCAGTTGTTTGGTGTCGGCAAGCAACAGCACCTGGTCAAACGTTCCGCCCCAGAATATGTTTTCCAGGATGGGCTCGCCATTTTCAATTTTATCGGAACGGTGGATGAAATGAAGCGTATCCTGCTGCACGGGCCCGCCAACAAATACTTCGTGTTCGAAATTCTTCAATTCGTCCATCACTTCAGAGGCTTTCAGAATTGATGGTTTGTTCAACACAAAACCAAACGACCCTTCTTCATTATGTTCGCAAAGCAATACAACCGTTCGCTCAAAATTCGGGTCGGGCAGAAAGGGCTCGGAGATGAGCAGCCTTCCCCGTTCGGGTGTTAACTTGTTCCTGTACCTGAAAAATTCCATGCTATGAAGTCGAAATAAAATACTTGTACCGCTACCAAACAAGTTTTAATAATTAGACTAAAATTGGGCAGAATTAGTTGCCATGAAACCAGATATCGCCTCACTGAGAAGGGAATATGTACGGGAAAAACTGGATGTGGATACGGTTGGAAAGGACCCTGTAGCACACTTCGAATCGTGGTTTATGGAGGCACTTTCGGCCAACGTGCTCGAGGCCAATGCCATGACCCTCTCAACCGTAACCGAAAACGGCAGGCCCGCTTCGCGTGTGGTGCTGTTAAAAGGGGTTGAGAACGAGAAATTTGTATTTTTTACAAACTACCAAAGCAATAAAGGCAGGGAACTGGAGGCCAACCCCTATTGCGCCCTTAACTTTTTCTGGGCCGAACTGGAACGCCAGGTGCGCATTGAGGGTAAAGTAGCAAGGCTGAGCGAAGCCCGTTCGGTTGAGTATTTTAGAAGCAGGCCTGCGGGCGCCCAGATTGGTGCATGGGCATCGCCTCAAAGTACACCGGTTAGCAGCAGGGAATTGCTTGAACTGCGGTATAAAGAGCTTGAAAACAGGTTTAAAGAAGGCGAAATACCAAAACCAAAACAGTGGGGCGGATACGAGGTTGACCCATTCCTTATCGAATTCTGGCAAGGGCGACCCAACCGGCTGCACGACAGGATACTTTTCGTTAAGGCTAATAATACCTGGGAAATCAGGCGATTAGCGCCATAAATCAAAGTAAATCGGTTAATAACCGTACACCCGGTATCCTGCGAACCGTAAAGCCTTCGCCATATTTTGTTCCTATGGAACTCCCGAATTCGACTGCACGGGCCTCAACGAGTTTTAGGAATTCGGGCGAGGAAATATAGGTACCCGGTTCTTTACTGGCCGGGTTGTACACCTGGCTTTCGTAGGCCATGTAGGAAGCCACCTTTTTCTCCCAGTAATCGGTAATATCCACCACCACATCCGGTTTAATTAATTGGGCCTGAATGAAGTGATAAACTGCTTTCGGGCGCCAGGGAAACTGGTTTTCGCCTTTATCAGAAGTTATGATTTTTGCCAATCCGGAAAGAAAACAGGAGTCGGCAACCAGTTGGGCTGCCCTGCCATGGTCGGAGTGCCTGTCGTAAATAGCGTTGGTAATCACAAGTTCGGGCTTATACCTTCGGATTGCAGCGATTACAGCTTTCTGGTGGTGTTCATCGTTTTGAAAAAAGCCGTCAGCAAGGCCAAGGTTTTCGCGAATGGCCAGACCAAGTATCCGCGAGGCATTTTCTGCCTCTTTTGCCCTGATTTCGGGCGTTCCACGTGTACCGAGTTCACCCCGGGTAAGGTCAACTATGCCCACCTTATGCCCTACTGCCACATGCTTGGCAAGGGTACCCCCGCAGCCAAGTTCGGCATCATCGGGGTGGGCGGCAAACACCAGTACGTCCAGTTTCATGAATGTGCCATTTCCATTTCTTTGGCAGCAAGAAATTTTTCAGCATCAAGCGCCCCCATACAACCCGTGCCGGCAGCCGTTACTGCCTGCCGGTATACTTTGTCGGCTGCATCGCCAACAGCAAACACACCCTCCACGTTGGTACGCGTAGTGCCGGGTACAACCTTGATGTATCCTGTTTCATCCATGTTGAGGTAGCCTTTAAAAATATCGGTATTCGGTTTATGCCCGATAGCGAGGAAGAACCCCTGTACCGGTATTACTTTCTTCTCGCCCGTTTTATTATTCACTACACGTACACCGGTAACACCGGTATCGTCACCCAGCACTTCATCGGTCTCGGTGTTCCAGTGAATCTCAATGTTCGGTGTGTTCTTTACCCGTGCCTGCATAATCTTTGAAGCGCGCATCTCATCGCGTCTTACAATCAGGTGTACCTTGGTGCACAGCTTCGAAAGGTAGGTTGATTCTTCTGCGGCCGAGTCACCTGCACCGACAACGGCTACTTCCTTTCCGCGGTAAAAGTATCCGTCACAAATGGCACAGGCCGAAACACCTTTGTTGGCAAATTTTTCTTCAGACGGAATGCCCAGGTATTTTGCGCTGGCCCCGGTGGCAATAATTACGGCTTCGGCAAGCACATCATCTTTTTCATCAACCACGAGTTTCAACGGGTACACCGAAAAGTCAACGGAGGTCACCAGTCCGTAATGGATACGGGTTCCGAAACGCTCGGCTTGTTTCTGCAGGTCAATCATCATCTGCGGACCGTTAATTCCTTCCGGGTAACCTGGAAAATTCTCAACATCATTGGTGGTTGTAAGCTGGCCTCCGGGCTGGCCGCCTGTATAGAGTACCGGTTTAAGGCCGGCCCGTGCGGCATAGATTGCCGCTGTATAACCGGCAGGCCCGGAGCCGATAATTACGACTTTCTCTTTGACTGACATATCGGTTATTAAAATTAAGGGGTCTCACCTTTGTTAAGCCGAGACCCCATACGTACTTCTAATCAAATAAACTTAACCCAGGTAAGGTTTTAAAGCCTTGCTTCGGCTGGTATGCCGCAGCCTGCGGATGGCTTTTTCTTTAATCTGGCGCACCCGTTCGCGCGTAAGGTTAAACTTCTCGCCTATCTCTTCGAGGGTCATGGCATGCTCGCCATTCAGGCCGAAGTACAGGGTAATGACATCGGCCTCGCGTTGCGTGAGGGTTGATAACGCGCGCTGCACTTCTTTGCGCAGGGAGTCGTTCATCAGGCCGGAGTCGGGTGTTTCTTCGCTGTCGTTTTCCAGTACATCGAGCAGGCTGTTTTCTTCGCCCTGAACAAACGGTGCATCCATGGAAACATGCCGACCGGAAATTTTCATGGTATCCACCACTTCGGCCGTAGTTACATCCAGCACTTCGGCAAGTTCTTCCGGTGAAGGCTCGCGTTCGTATTTCTGTTCGAGTTCAGAAAATGTTTTTGAAATTTTATTCAACGATCCGACACGGTTAAGCGGCAGGCGCACGATGCGCGATTGCTCAGCAAGGGCCTGAAGAATGGATTGGCGAATCCACCACACCGCGTAGGAGATGAACTTGAAACCTCGCGTTTCATCGAAGCGCTGTGCGGCTTTTATCAGCCCAAGGTTTCCTTCGTTGATCAGATCGCCCAACGACAATCCCTGGTTCTGGTATTGCTTGGCAACCGAAACCACGAAGCGCAGGTTTGCCTTGGTAAGTTTTTCAAGGGCAATTTGATCGCCTTCTTTTATGCGCTTGGCCAGTTCAACCTCTTCGTCAGGTGTAAGCAAATCCACTTTGCCAATCTCCTGAAGGTATTTATCAAGCGACTGGCTTTCGCGATTGGTAATCTGCTTACTGATTTTTAGCTGTCTCATGCGGTATATAAAATCAGTGTGGTAACAATATAGTTTCTAATGTTAGTTCCTGTCAACCCGGGATGGCCCGCTTATTCGCTGGCTGCTGCTTCCTTTTTAGGGGGTTTAGGCAGTAAAACCTTCCGGGAGAGCCTGAACTTGCCTGTTTTTTTGTCTACTTCCACCAGTTTCACTTTAATCTCCTCACCCACTTCCAGCACACCATCCATATTTTCAAGTCGCTCCCATTTTATCTCAGAAATGTGCAGCAAACCGTCTTTTCCGGGCATAAACTCAACAAATGCCCCAAACGGCATAATGGATTTAACTTTGCCATCGTACACCTGGCCAATTTCAGGCACCGCCACTATGGCCCGAATACGCCTTAGGGCAGCATCCATAACCTCTTTGCTTGCAGCAAATACGTTAACAACGCCTTTATTGTTCACTTCTTCAATCACAACAGTAGCACCCGTGGTGTTCTGGATGTCCTGAACCACTTTTCCGCCTGGGCCAATAACCGCACCAATCATCTCTTTTTCAATGATTACCGTTTCGGCACGTGGTGTATGCGGCTTAAGGTCAGGGCGGGCTTGGGCAAGGGTCTTCTTCATCTCGTTCAGGATGTGCAAACGACCTTCCTTAGCCTGTTCAAGGGCTTCTTTCAACACGTCATAGGTCAAACCATCAACTTTCAGGTCCATCTGGCAGGCGGTTAGGCCCTTTTCTGTACCCGTGGTCTTAAAGTCCATGTCACCTAGGTGGTCTTCATCTCCCAAAATGTCGGACAGGATGGCGTATTTACCCGTTTTTGAATCCGAAATCATACCCATAGCAATACCGGAAACAGGGGCCTTTACTGGTACCCCGGCATCCATTAATGCAAGCGAGCCTGCACACACGGTGGCCATGGATGAAGAACCATTCGATTCAAGGATATCAGAAACCACGCGGATGGTATAGGGGTTCTCCGTATCGGCCGGCAGAACCTGTTTCAGTCCGCGCAGGGCAAGGTTACCATGGCCTACTTCCCTGCGGCCCGGGCCACGGTTGGGTTTCACTTCGCCTGTGGAAAAACCAGGGAAGTTATAATGCAAAATAAATTTATTGGAGCCGCTGAACATGGCCCCGTCTATCAGCTGCTCATCCAGTTTGGTGCCCAGTGTTACCGTAGTAAGCGATTGGGTTTCACCGCGGGTAAACAATGCCGATCCATGGGTTGAAGGAAGGAGATCCACTTCAGTATATATCGGCCTGATTTGCTTAGTGTTACGGCCGTCCAGTCGAATTCCTTCGTTTAGCACCAGGTCGCGTGCCGCTTTCTTATGAATATCGTGGTAGTATCTTTTTACGAGGTCCTTATTGATGGTTGTGTCTTCGGGCAGGGTGGCCAGGTAATCGTCAAGAATCTGGCTGAAGGCGGCACTTCTCTCCTTTTTGTTTTTAATCTGGCGCCTGGCCACTTCGTAAGCCTTGGGATAAAGCAGGTCGAAAAGCTGCTGTTTAAGGGCCTCATCCTTCACTTCATGGTCATATGCCCGCTTGGTTTCTTTGCCCAGTTCTTTAGCCATTTCCAACTGCAGCCGGCATTGTACTTTAATGGCCTCATGGGCAACTTTAAGAGCATCCAGCATTTCGGCTTCACTCACTTCCTTCATTTCGCCCTCAACCATCAGGATGTTGTCAATAGAAGCGCCAACCATTAAATCAATGTCGGCACGTTCCTTCTGTTCAAGGGTTGGATTTACCACAAACTGGCCGTCAACGCGTGCTACCCGAACTTCGGAGATGGGCCCACCCCAGGGTATGTCGGAAATGGAAAGAGCTGCTGATGCAGCAAAGGCTGCGAGAGCATCCGGAAGGGCATTGGAATCTCCTGAGATAAGGTAAATCATTACCTGTGTTTCGGCATGGAAGTCATCCGGAAACAACGGCCTTATGGCGCGGTCAACCAGACGGCTTATCAATACTTCGTAATCCGATAATTTGCTTTCGCGTTTTAGGAAGCCACCCGGTACTTTGCCGGTAGAGGCAAATTTTTCCTGGTAATCAACTGACAGGGGCATGAAGTCAGCCCCTTCAACCGCTTCTTCGCGGGCCACAACCGTTGCCAGCAGCATGGTGTTGCCCATGCGCAGCACTACTGAGCCATCGGCCTGGCGTGCCAGTTTTCCGGTTTCAATTGTAATCTCGCGGCCATCCGGAAGTTTACAGCTTTTGGTAACTATAGTAAACATTATTAATTTGTGTTAAGAGGTCATTCCATGCTAAACGGAGTTGACCTGAGGTTAAAAATGTAAAAAGGGAACTCAGAAAACCGGTTCCCTGTATTAAACGACTGTGTCCCTTACTTTCTTAAATCAAGCTCGGCAATAATTGACCGATAACGCTCAATATTGTTGCGCTGCAGGTAGTTTAACAGTTTCTTTCGCTTACCTACAAGTTTCATCAAACCCTGCTGGGTAGCATGGTCTTTTTTGTGTCCCTTTAGGTGTTCGGTCAGTTCGTTAATCCGCTTTGTAAACAAGGCAATTTGGGATTCAGGCGATCCGCTGTCCTTTTCAGTTTTTCCCGGGCTGTGTTTCTTAAACAACTCCTTTTTCAATTCCGCAGTTAATGGCATCGTAAAAAAATGGTTTTATACTTTATTTTCAGCCGGCAAAGATACACGAAATAGCCTCAAAACTCCAAAAATACCCGGGCATTCAACTTTTAAGAAGGTTGGGGCAAAATACCACGGTTAACGAGCCAAATTCTGGCTTTATCAAAGGCAATCAGGTAGGCATCCGCATCGAACAGGCGGGCATCAAGCCTGGCTTGCCGCAGAAAGACAAGACCGATAATCAACAGGATGACATCAGCCGCCCAAACACCTGCCGGTACGCCAATAATGCCCTGCTTGGCCCATTTTTCGCCTGCCATGGTGAGCAGGTAGTATATAATGAAAAACAATATTGAAACCAGGAAGGGCACGCCCAGCCCGCCTTTCTTGATAATAGCCCCCAGCGGGGCGCCAATCAGGAACATGGCGATACAGGCCAGCGAATTGGCCAGTATTTTATGCCATTGAATTTCAAACACTTTTCGTTCGGTAACATAAACATCAAGCGTATTGATAGCATTGGAGATTTCACTTCGCACCATTCGGGCCCGTGCCGCGGCCTGGCTTAGAATGAAACCATCGTTAGGCATATTAAACAGGCTGTCGAGCCGGGCCATGACGACCGAATCGCCTGAAGGAACATGGACGGGTGTGGCAATCCGTTGTTCAATTTTAGCCAGTGTTTGCTCTTGAACTGCAGAGTCTTTAAGCCCTTTAAAAAATCCTCTGCGCGATGGTCTTATCTTATCCCACCGGCTTTGGGTGCTTTGCGTTACGGCTTTTGATGAATCCTTTTGTTCACTGCTGGCAGGGTCGATCACATTTTCTGTACTCCCGCTTTCAGGAGCAGACCAACTCTCATTTGCTGATTTGAACTGTTGTATCTCCATCGGCAGCCCAATCTCTTCTCCCCGCTCAATATGCGTGAAGTAGTTCGCCCGGTTATTGTAGTACTGTAATCGTTGGGTTAGAATTTCTTTATTCACCGAATCTATATCGTTGTCAAGTTCGCTTAGGTTACGCATAATGCGGTTTCCCTGGAACCACTTTTTGTCGGTCCGGTTTAAATCAAAGGAAGACAAGTCGAACACCACCTGTGTTTTTGAAAACTTGCTCCGGCTAAATGTATCATTATTATTTCTTTGCTTTTGGCCTGCCAGTTCCTGGCCGGTGTTGGAGCCTTCCGAATAATTATAACCGTTAAACAATTCGAGCTTGAGGTAGCGCTCATTAAGAATGGTATACATCTTTCCCGAATCGGCAAGGGTTACATCCTTGTTCCCATCGCGTTTGCGATGATCATAAATGAGAATATCCTTAATCGTTATACCATCCGGATACCGTTTGTCAACCTTAATGCTGATATCGGGAATGCCGTTATAAAATGCCCCTTCGCGCAGGTCGAGAGCAGGTTTTTTTTGTTTAATGTCGTATAACAAACTGTAGGCTTCCAGTGCAGCTTTTGGTACCAGGTTATTATTTACATAGAACGCAATACCTGTTAGCAGCAGCACAAAAAAGAAAATCGGCTGGATTGCCCGCAGTAGCGATATGCCCGCACTTTTAACAGCCGTAAGTTCAAAATGCTCGCCCAGGTTGCCGAAGGTTATTAAAGATGAAAGCAAAACAGCCAGCGGCAGGGCTACGGGCGTCATAAATACGCCAAAGTAAAACAGCAGCTGCCCGATAACATCCCATCCCAGTCCTTTGCCGATGATATCATCAAAATATTTTAACATGTGCTGCGTAAGCAGGATAAAAACAACTACGAGGAAGGTAAGCGTAAACGGCCCGACAAATGAGGTGAGAATAAGTTTATCGAGTTTTTTCATGCCGGCTAACCTTGCAAAAGACAAATTGCAGGCCAAATATAGAAGGTAGCCCGGGTAATGTATTACCCGCCAACGATTTTACGAAGCGTGTCCACCAGGCTGTCCCACAAATCTTCAAGCTCCTTCAGGTCATCGAAATCCGAATAATCCGAAACTTTAAGAAAAACAGACTGGGTCAGTTCATTGAACTCCAGCCGGAGTTCGAAATACCCCGGATCTTTTTCATCGTCAGCGTTTTCGGGCAAAAATTCAAAGCGGGCATAATGGTTGGTGCGGTGAGCTACCAGCCTGGCTTTGTGTTCCTCATTGTCCCAGTAGAAGGTGTAGGTTTTATCCTGGTTGTTAATTTTCACGTCATCGGCAAACCACTCGGCAAGACCGCTGGCCGTCTGGATATAAGGGTACAGCATCTTGATGGATGCATGGATTTCGTAGTCCCTCGTCAGTAACCTTTTTTTGGCCATGGTTTGCATATCCGGTTTTTAAATTAGAGGAATTTTCTGGTAAGGCAAAATGAAATTGAGTTTTGGGTGAATACGCCTAAACTTGTTAAGTTTGCGGCTCTTTCGCAGTGAATGGCGCGGTAGCTCAGGTGGTTAGAGCGTTGGATTCATAACCCAAAGGTCGGGGGTTCAACTCCCCCCCGCGCTACAGGGCTCCGGGTGCCGGAGCCTTTTCTGTTTTAACCACTTCGTTTATGCTTCCATCTGTCAACCCAACTGAGACCACCGCCTGGCGTAACCTTGAGTTGCAATTCCTTACCATGCAGGCCGTGCATTTGAATGAACTTTTTCAAGAGGCTCCTGATCGGTTTAACCGATTTTCAGTTGTGTTCGAGGACATCCTGGTTGACTATTCCAAAAATCTGATAACGGAAGAAACAGTTGCCGCACTGATTGGCCTGGCCGAAGAATGCAAACTGCAGGAAGCCATTGCGGCCATGTTTTCGGGCGCGCGCATAAACCAGACTGAAAACCGCGCGGTACTTCACACCGCGTTGCGAAACCGCAGCAACACCCCGGTGGTTGTTGGCGGGCAGGATGTGATGCCGGAAGTGAACCGTGTGCTTGAGCAGGTAAACCGTTTTTCTGAAAAGATCAGGAGTGGCGAATGGAAGGGCTACACCGGTAAACCGATAACGGATATTGTCAACATCGGGATTGGAGGCTCCGACCTTGGCCCGTTGATGGTTACCGAAGCCCTTAAGCCCTATTGGGGCAGCATTACACCGCACTTTGTATCCAATGTAGATGGTACCCACATAACCGAAACGCTGAAGAAGGTAAACCCGGAAACCACGTTGTTCATTGTTGCATCCAAAACCTTTACCACGCAGGAAACCATGACCAATGCCGAAACTGCCCGGAAATGGTTTCTTGTTGCCGGTGGTGCCGGCATGGCAGATGTAGCCCGGCATTTCGTTGCCGTATCCACAAACAGTAAAGCCGTAACGGAATTTGGGATAGCACCCGAAAATATGTTCGTGTTCTGGGATTGGGTTGGCGGCCGGTATTCATTGTGGTCATCCATCGGTTTATCCATTGCCTGCACCGTTGGTTACGAGAATTTTGTAAAGCTTCTGGAAGGCGCCCATGCTATGGATACGCATTTTAAAAACGAGCCCTTTGAAAAGAACATCCCGGTTATCCTGGCCCTTATCGGAATCTGGTACAACAACTTTTTTGGGGCAGCATCAGAAGCCATTCTTCCATACGACCAGTACCTGCACCGTTTTGCCGCGTATTTTCAGCAGGGCAACATGGAAAGCAACGGAAAATCCGTTGACCGGAACGGGCAGCCCGTTCACTACCAAACCGGTCCCATCATCTGGGGAGAGCCGGGCACCAACGGGCAGCATGCTTTTTACCAACTTATCCACCAGGGAACTAAACTGGTTCCGTGCGATTTTCTTGCACCAGTTTTAAGTCATAATCCGGTGGGCGACCATCATGAAAAACTATTGTCAAACTTCTTTGCGCAAACCGAAGCGTTAATGAAGGGCAAAAGCCCACAGGAGGTACGTGATGAACTGAAGCAAAACGGAATGTCTGAGGATCAGATTGCCTATCACGCACCATTCAGGGTATTTGAAGGCAATCGCCCTTCAACCAGCATCCTGTTTAAACAGCTTACACCACGCACCCTCGGCAGCCTTATTGCCATGTATGAGCACAAAATATTTGTACAGGGAATCATCTGGAACATTTACAGCTTCGATCAGTGGGGTGTTGAACTCGGTAAAGCGCTTGCAAAAAAAATTCTACCCGAACTAAGCACACCCGGTGAAATATCCTCGCACGATTCATCCACCAACGGGCTGATTAATTATTTCAAACGATTGAAATAAGCCTTTTGATAAAAGCGTCTGTAAATCCGCTTAAACGTCTATTTTTGGCAGGTTTTTGATGAACAACGCGATAACCAAAATCGGTGTTTTTACTTCCGGTGGCGATGCCCCCGGCATGAATGCCGCCATAAGGGCGGTGGTGCGTGCTTCCATTTACTATAAAAAGGAGGTATTTGGCATCATGCGCGGCTACGAAGGCATGATTGATGGTGACATTGTAAAACTTGGCGCCCGCTCGGTTGGTAACATTCTGCAGCGTGGCGGCACCATACTGAAATCGGCACGAAGCCAGGAGTTCCGCGCACCCGAAGGAAGAAAAAAGGCATTCGACCAACTTAAGAAGCACGGCATCGATGCCCTTATTGCCATAGGCGGTGACGGCAGTTTTGCAGGATTGCATGTTTTTTTTGAAGAATATCACCTTCCTTCCGTTTGTATTCCCGGCACCATTGACAACGATATTCCCGGCACCGACTTTACCATCGGGTACGACACCGCCACCAACACGGCTGTGGAGGCCATTGATAAAATCAGGGATACGGCCCTTTCGCATAACCGGTTGTTTTTTGTTGAAGTGATGGGTCGCAATTCCGGTTATATCGCGATTAACAGTGGTATTGCCGGTGGTGCAGGGGCTATCATCATCCCCGAAGATCACATGACGTTCGAGGCGTTGTATGCCATCCTGAAACCGGGCGAAGAAACAGCAAAAAAATCAAACGTTGTGGTGGTAGCAGAGGGATCGAAAATCGGGGGGGCAATTGAACTGGCCAGGAAAGTTGCCGAGCGCTCATCGTACTTCGATATAAAAGTAACCATACTCGGCCACCTGCAACGGGGCGGATCGCCCACGTATTTCGACAGGGTGCTTGCCAGTAAACTGGGGGTGGCTGCCGTTGAAGGACTGCTGCATGGAAAACAAGATGTGATGGTTGGGGTGCTCGACAACAAAATCAGCTACACACCTTTTGAAACCGTTCGTTCGGGTACACATGCTATTAATGAAGAAGATCTGCGCATTGCCAAAATCCTTTCCATCTGATGAGCACCATTACCATAGGCATTGATATTGGAGGTACAAATACCAAGTTTGGCATTGCCGACCGCCAGGGAAATGTGCTTTTCCAGGATAAAATTTCTACCCAGGCATATGCCGACTTTGCGGAATACATCCGGGATTTATCTGCCCGGATAAAGGCAGCATTACCGGCTAACCAGAACCTGCTAGGTATTGGCGTAGGTGCCGCGAACGGTAATTATTACAAAGGCACTATTGAACACGCCACCAACCTGAAGTGGAAAGGCATTATCCCGCTGGCCGAAATGCTGAAAAAAGAGTTTAATGTACCGGTAATTGTAACCAACGATGCCAATGCCGCGGCTGTTGGCGAGATGGTGTACGGTGCGGCAAAGGGGATGCGTGATTTTGTTGTCATAACCCTTGGCACAGGCCTGGGCAGCGGATTTGTATGCAATGGCGAACTGGTTAACGGAAAGCACGGCATTGCAGGCGAACTCGGGCACACTACTGTAAACTATGCCGGCCGCCACTGCAATTGCGGCAAACGCGGCTGCCTTGAAACGTACGTTTCTGCAACCGGCATTAAACGTACCGTTTACAAGCTGCTGGCCGACCACCTGGAGCCAAGCGAGCTAAGGGGTATAAGTTTTGATAAACTGAATACCAAAATGATTACCGAAGCCGCATTGCGTGGCGACATCGTGGCACAAGAAGCATTTGAATATACAGGCCGCATACTGGGTACTAAGCTTGCTGAAACCGTGGTACACACCGACCCGGAGGCAATCTTCTTGTTTGGAGGGTTATCGCTGGCCGGTGATTTGATTTTTAAGCCTACGATAAAGCACATGGAAATAAACCTGATGCCGATATTCCGGGGAAAGGTAAAGGTGCTGCCCTCCGGGTTGCAGAACCAGGCCGCACCGATACTGGGTGCCAGCAGTTTGGTTTGGAATTACCTTGAAAAAGCTACTTCAACAGGCGGTAGCCCAGTACTAATGCCGCGTTAGCGAAATCACTATCGAAAGTAGTCGATCCTCTTGTCGGGTTCCTGTTTGAGTAAACCCTTGCTTCACCAAAAATTCTTTTTGCTGAAAAGCCGAGACCAGCAGCATACACAGCACCGCTGGCAACAATCTGGTAGTCAAAAACAGCACTGGTAATAAAATTACTCGGTATCTGTCCACCAGATTTATTGGATGGATAATCGTAGACTAAATTTAGGGCACCTCTA
>JAGUUF010000073.1 GCA_020063545.1 Cytophagales bacterium | reverse complement strand
GAAATTACAAAACCTGGTTTTGGATTTTGATCGCCTGAGCGAAAATTACCAGGCCCTTAAAGCCGATGATGTGTTTTGCTGCCTTGGCACCACAATCCGCACGGCAGGTTCGGAAGGGGCTTTCCGTAAAGTAGATTTTGAATACCCGGTTGAGTTGGCCAAACTTACCCGCAACCTTGGCGCACAGTCGTACTTAATTGTAACGGCATTGGGCGCTGATCGCCATTCACGCATTTTTTACAATAGAGTAAAGGGCGAAACGGAAGAGGCAGTTAAGAACATCGGATTTAGTTCACTGCACATTCTCAGGCCTTCGCTGCTGTTGGGTGCGCGCAATGAGAGCCGCGCAGGCGAGGATGCGGCCAAACTTTTCTATAAACTTTTCGGCTGGATGATTCCCCGAAAGTACAAAGCCATTGAAGCCATAAAGGTTGCCCGCGCCATGGTTGCTTTTGCTAACCAAAGCCGGGCGGGTATTTTCATCCATGAATCGAACGAACTTCAGTCGTATTAATTGCCATGATAGCAGTCGTTCAACGCGTGTCGTCAGCTTCTGTAACCATTAACGGTGTAACGAAATCAGCCATTGAAAACGGGTTGCTGGTGCTGGTGGGTATTGAGGATGCCGACACCCGGGAAGACATTGACTGGCTGGGCAGCAAGATAGTGAACCTGCGCATTTTTAATGATGCCGATGGTGTGATGAACGTAAGTATAAAAGATGCAGGAGGTGATATTCTTGTAATAAGCCAGTTTACCTTGCACGCCAGCACAAAAAAGGGTAACCGTCCTTCTTACATCAAAGCCGCCAAACCGGATGTGGCGATACCCCTGTATGAAAAGTTTGTGCGTGCGCTTGAAGCAGTTTTAGAGAAGCCGGTTAAGACCGGTGAGTTTGGAGCCGACATGAAAGTTGCCCTGGTTAATGATGGACCGGTAACGATACTTATCGACACCAAAAATAAGGTATGAACCGGATAGCCTTGGTTCAGGGCGATATCACCCGGCTTGATGCGGAGGCCATCGTGAATGCTGCCAATGAATTGCTTTTACCCGGTGGAGGAGTATGCGGGGCTATTCACCGTGCCGCAGGGCCACAAATGGCTGAGGAATGCACACGCATCGGGCTATGTGCTACAGGCCAGGCTGTAATAACAACAGCAGGAAACCTGAAAGCACATTATGTTATTCACGCAGTGGGCCCGGTGTGGCAGGGCGGAGGCCGGAATGAACCGGAATTGCTGGCAAGCGCATATCGGAAAAGTCTTGAGTTGGCCGTGGCATACCATATAAAAACGATCGCTTTCCCCAACATCAGCACAGGCATTTACGGTTTCCCGAAGGAAATGGCCGCAACCATAGCCGTAAACGCAGTAAACTCCTTTCTTAGCAATAACGAAACTATCCGGTGCATAACCTTCTGTTGTTTTGATTCCGATAATTATGAACTTTATAAAAAGCTGCTGCACGTGTGAAGTGTACTCTTTTTATTATGCTGGTTGCTTCTGTAAGCCTTCAGGCCCAGTACCGGTATGGCCTTACCCCGATGCGCACGGAGCAATACAAAACACAAGTAAAAATCAATCCTGACAAAGAACTGGTTAATCTTGAAAAATTCATTCCGGGCATTGTGCTCGATATCCGCTATGCTACCATCCATAATTTCACAGGCGAAAAAATCTATACCCTTGCCCGTGCGTATGCACGAAAGCCCGTAGCCGAAGCCTTAAAAAGAGCACAGGAAGACTTTAGAAAGCAGGGAGTGGGCATAAAAATCTATGATGCTTACCGGCCGTATGCGGCAACGGTAAAGTTTTACGAGACCTACCGCGACACTACGTATGTGGCTTCGCCTTACAAGGGCTCACGGCATAATCGCGGATGCGCGCTGGATATGACGATTGTTGATCTGAAAACCGGGACTGAACTGCCAATGCCCACCGAATATGATTCTTTTAAGAAAGAGGCCTGGCCGTCCACACCCGTGAACGATCCGGTTATCCGTAAAAACCGGCAACTGCTTATTTCTGTAATGGAAAAGCACGGCTTTAAAGTAAATGCTTCGGAATGGTGGCACTTTGATTTTGTTGGATGGGAGAAGTTTGAAGTGATGGATATTGATTTTGAGCAACTGGAAAATGATTAGATTTGATTATGAATTACAAAAATTACATCGAAATCACTCCGGATAAGCGGTTTGGGAAGCCATGCATTAAGGGTACGCGCATTTCGGTGTATGATGTTTTGGGATGGTTGGCATCAGGTATGACGTATGATGAAATAGTGGCTGATTTTCCGCAACTTAAACGAGAGCACATTTTAGCATGCCTGGCATTTGCAGCAGATAAGGAACGTAAAGTAAAGGTGCTAACTACATAAGTAAATTCTCATGAAACTCCTGTTTGATGAGAATATTTCCTTTCGAATTGTTAAAAGGATTACTGAATTTTTCCCGGACAGCATACACATTTCTTCAATCCGTCCTAAAATCAGTAGCGATCGTTTAATCTTCGAATACGCAAAAAAGCATGCGTACACAATCGTGACTTTCGATGAGGATTTCCAGGAAATTCAATCCATACTTGGATTTCCTCCGAAGATTGTCTGGTTACGCATGGGTAATACTTCAACAACTAATGTTTTACAAACACTTCAGCGTTATTTCCAGGAAATAAAGTCGATGGAGAACGATACCGATATAGGGATTCTTGAAATTCACTAAAATATATGACACTGCAACAAGCCCAGCACCAGGTTGACAACTGGATTAAAAAACATGGCGTTCGGTACTTCAACGAACTCACCAATATGGCCATATTAACCGAAGAAGTGGGCGAACTGGCCCGGATTATGGCGCGCAGGTACGGTGAACAATCCGAAAAGGAAAAGGATAAAGAAATGGATCTTGCCGATGAAATGGCCGATGTACTCTGGGTGCTTATTTGCCTGGCCAATCAAACCGGTGTAGATTTAGCTTTGGCTTTTCAGAAAAACCTGGAAAAGAAAACCAATCGCGACCAGCAGCGTCACCAAACTAATCCCAAACTCAGATGAAAAAGATCATCCTCATTCTATCCGTCATCGGCTTACTGGCTTCGTGCAAACAACACCCGGTAGCCGATCAAGTGGTATTTGGAAAAACCTGGACGGCAAACGTTGCCCAACCCTGGGCAGAAGGGTTTGCTATTGTTGGCGACTCGGTTGTGGCCGTTGGATCACGACAAGAAATTGAAAAGTGGGTAGGAAAGGAAACCCGCGTTACCGAGGCTGAACCCGGTAACCTGATTGTGCCCGGCTTTATCGACTGCCACACGCACTTTGTGGATGGCGGTTTTGCGCTGGCATCGGTGCAATTGCGCGATGCAAAATCAAAGGATGAGTTTATCAAACGCATTGCCGATTTTGCCCAATCGCAACCCAAAGGCACCTGGATTTTAAATGGCGACTGGGACCATGAAAACTGGGGTGGTGAATTGCCCACGCGCGACTGGATTGATGCCGTAACACCCGATAACCCGGTATGGATAAACCGGCTTGACGGCCACATGTGCCTTGCCAACACGGCAGCACTTAAAGCAGCCGGTATTTCCGACAAGGTGAACGATGTACCGGGCGGAACCATTGTGCGCGACAAAAAAGGGCGGCTTACCGGAATTTTTAAAGACAATGCCATGAACATGATGTATGAGAAAGTTCCCGCACCTACCATTGAACAGGAAGATGCCGCACTGCAGGCAGCTATGAATTATGTTGCCGAACGCGGAGTTACTTCGGCCCACAACATGAGCGGATACCTGACAGTTTTTGAACGTGCACGCGTTGCCGGCACCATGAAAACAAGAATTTATGCCGGCATGAGCCTGGCTAACTGGAAAACACTGAATGAAAAAATTAAAGCACAGGGCCGTGGCGATAAGTGGCTGCGCATTGGCGGGTTGAAGGAATTTGTTGACGGTTCGCTGGGGTCGCATACAGCAGCCTTCTTCGAGCCCTTTACCGATAGTAAGGGTGATGCCGGCTTTTTTGTTATCAGCGAAGCAGAATTATACCGCAGGATAAAATCAGCCGACAGTGCCGGGCTTCAGGTAATGACACACGCCATTGGCGATAAAGCCATCCATACTTTACTGAATATTTACGAGCGCGTTGCAAAAGAAAATGGCGAGCGCGACAGACGGTTTCGCGTAGAGCATGCCCAACACATTCACCCCAACGATATCCCGCGGTTTGCCCGGCTTAACGTAATTCCGAGTATGCAGCCCTATCACGCTATCGATGATGGCCGGTGGGCCGAAAAGATAATCGGGCTTGAACGTTGTAAAACCACCTATGCGTTCCGCGCCTTGCTTGATGCCGATGCCAGGCTGGCATTTGGAAGCGATTGGTTCGTAGCTCCGCCCACGCCACTCGAAGGGATTTACGCAGCAGTTACCCGCAGAACACTGGATGATAAAAATCCGGACGGGTGGATACCCGAACAAAAAATTACAGTTGAAGAGGCCTTAAAAGCGTACACCATAAACGCGGCTTTTGCCAGCTTTGAGGAAGGGATAAAAGGTTCGCTGCAGCCCGGTAAACTGGCGGATTATGTAATCCTTGAACGGGATATCACTGAAATTGAACCCTCAGAAATCAGGAAGGTGAGTGTGTTGAGAACGGTGGTGGGCGGGAAGCCGGTTTTTGAAAAGAAATGAGCGCTGCATTCAGGCCACAATAACGCCATTGATGATTCGGGGAAGTATTTTGTACCGGTCAGCGGTAAGACAAAATTCAAAATCCTTATGAATGTTTAGCTGGTTAAGCCGCTTAACATGCGAGGATTCACCCAGAAATATTTGCATATCGGCTTTGGCGATGTTGTACAGGTGTCGGGCGGCAAGCGGGGCATCGCAATCCGGGCCCAGGTAATCTTTAAGTTTTTCTACCACGGCCCCGGCAAACAACGTATCCTCCAGGTTAACGCGGCCCTTCCAGCCTGCACAAACAATCAACACATTGTTTTCGCCCAGCAGCAGATGATTGACCACTGATGAAAGGTTCAGGAAAGAACCGATTACAATTTCTTTTGCTTCTTTCGATTTTTCAATGGCTTGGGTACCGTTGGTTGTGGTAAAAGCAATTTTCTTTCCGCGGATATCGCTGCCCATATATTCGAACGGTGAATTGCCTTTATCGAAGCCCTCAACCTTTTTGCCATCGCGTTCACCGGAGGTGATGTAGCCCATTATGCCTTTTTTGCGGCAAGTTTCCAGGTCAGCCAGCGGAAGGATGCTATCCGCCCCATGAGCCAAAGCAGTAACCATGGTAGAGGTTGCACGCAGGATATCCACCACCACCACGGTGCGTTGGG
>JAGUUF010000247.1 GCA_020063545.1 Cytophagales bacterium | reverse complement strand
GGCCAGTTCAACCTGGGTGCGGGCCTGGGCGGTTTTTGCACGCGATAAAAAGATGTCAAGAATCAGCAGGCTGCGGTCGTAAATACGAATGGTTGCTTCAGCTTCTTTCGGGTTAAACTCCCGTTCGAGGTTTCGAAGCTGGGAGGGCGACAGGTCATCATCAAAAATAATATTGCCGGCCTTTTTTGCTGTAACCATAGCTTTAAGTTCGGCCAGTTTGCCTTTGCCGATAAACGTACGGCCATCGGGTTTAGGCAGGTTTTGTACCAACCTGCCTGCTGCGGTTATACCGGCTGTTTCGGCTAAAAATGCAAGTTCATTTAAATGTTCTTCGGTAACCTCCGGCTGGCGGGTATTTCCTAATGCAACCAATATGGCCTGCTTGCTGCTCATTTATTCGGCAAGTTTACGGGAATGTGCAATTGGGATTTCCCGTGCCGGTTACTTTTTTTTACTTTTGCCCATTCAACGCTTGGCTGAACCACTGGACCCCTCGTTTTATCCTTTTGGCGAAGCATGTTGCTTTAATCTTAACCTATGCGAATTGCCGTTGTGCTGAACACGTCCTGGAATATCTTTAATTTCAGGATGAACCTTATAAAATCCCTGCAGGCCCAGGGACATGATGTTCATACGGTTGCCCCCAATGACGACTATACTCCCAGGCTCATAGAAGCAGGATGTACCCATCATGAAGTAAAAATGGACAGCCGGGGTGCCAACCCGCTTAAAGATTTTGCCCTCATTTTTGAATTGCGTTCCATTTACAAACGGGTTAAACCCGATGTCATCCTGCATTATACCATTAAACCAAATGTTTACGGAACCCTGGCTGCTGCCTGGTTGCGCATACCGGTAATTAGTAATGTGTGCGGGTTAGGTACGGCCTTCCTGAAAAACGATTTTATCTCGCGGGTAGCCGTATTTCTATACCGGCTTAGTTTCCGGTTTGCCCGCAAAGTTTTTTTTCAGAACCCCGATGACCTTAACCTGTTCCTCACCAAAAGGCTGGTGCCGGAGCATCGCGTGGATTTGTTGCCGGGTTCGGGCATTGACTTAACGCGGTTCTTGCCGGCACCATTGAAGCGTGAGGGTGCGTTTACCTTTTTGCTTATTTCAAGGCTTATTACCGATAAAGGTGTGCTGGAATATGTGGATGCGGTTAAAAAACTTAAAGCTGAAGGCGTTAACGCAAAATTCCAGATACTGGGTGCCATTGATGAAGAGCACAAGCGCGGCATAAGCAAAGCAATTGTTGATGAATGGATACGCTCAGGCACCATTGAATACCTGGGCACCACCGAAGATGTGCGCAGGTTTATTCAGCAGGCACACTGCGTGGTACTCCCCTCCTATCGCGAAGGAACCCCCAGAACATTACTGGAAGCAGCCAGCATATCGCGACCTATTATTGCTACCAATGTGCCGGGCTGCAGCCAGGTGGTTGAAGACCAGGTAAACGGGTTTTTGTGCAACCTTAAAGATGCAGACGACCTGGCCGATAAAATGCGGAAGATGGCCATGCTCGATCAGGAAACACTCAGCCAATTCGGCCAAAACGGTAGAAAGAAAATGGAAGCCGGCTTTGACGAATCTGTCGTTATAAATAAATACCTTGAAGCTCTTTCGGAAATTAAATCCGGTTCTTAAGAGAGCATGCAGATTGTTGAGACGGGAATTGGTGGTTTACTTGAAATCCAACCGGTTATTTACAGCGATAACCGGGGCTGGTTCTTCGAATTTTTTAAGAAAAACGAGTTTGCGAAGGCCGGCATTACCGATGCATTTACCCAGGAGAATATTTCTTTTTCAAAAAAAGGTGTGGTGCGGGGACTTCATTTTCAACTTCCCCCTTACCAGCAGGCCAAACTGGTAAGTGTGCTGCAAGGCAAGGTACTGGACGTGGTTGTTGATTTACGAAAGGGTTCATCCACGTTCGGCAAGTGGCACACGTGCGTGCTTGATTCCGACAAGCACAACATGCTCATGGTTCCCGAAGGTTTTGCACACGGATTTGCCGCACTGGAAGATTCACTCTTTATATATAAGAGTACTTCCTTTTACCAGCCTGCGGCAGAAGCCGGCATTATCTGGAACGACCCCAACCTCGGAATACCCTGGCCGTTTACCAACCCAATCCTCTCCGCCAAAGACAGCAGCCTGCCCACCCTGGACGAGTTGTTGAGAAAATCTGTAATTTCACGCGATTAACCGCGCGCTTGTTGTGAAAAAGAATTTCCGAGGTTTCCTGATTATCCTTATTCCCGGATTACTCCAGTTGTCATGCGCATCGTACAGGCAAAACATCATGTTTAAATACGATGATGCAACGAAACTTCAGCAACAGGCCGCCATGGCTGAGCAAAACTATGTTATCCGGCCAAACGATTTACTGAAACTGCGGGTATATACCAACCGGGGCGAATTAATTATCGATCCCAATTATACCTTGCTGCGCGAAATACCCAACCAGAGTACACAACTCAGGCCCGATCCGAATTACCTTGTCGACATAAACGGTGTTGTTAAATTCCCGATGATTGGCGAGGTAAACGTTAATGGTCTCACCATCCGGCAAGCCGAAGAAATCCTCCAAAAATCGTATGCCGAATACTACACACAGCCGTTTGTTAACCTTACGTTTACCAATAAGCGGGTCATCGTACTGGGGCTGCCGGTTAGCAAGGTCATCCCCCTCGAAAACGAAAACACTACCTTGGTTGAGGCCATTGCCCTTGCCGGTGGCCTTGATCGCGACAGCAAAGCCCATACCATACGGATACTGCGCAATAACGAATTTTATATTGCCGACTTAAGCACGCTTGACGGGTATACCCGTACCAACATGATCGTAGAACCGGGCGATATTGTATATATAGAACCCATAAGAAGACCGGTGAGCGAAGCCCTGCGCGATTACGTAAACTTAATTTCGCTGGTTACAAGCCTTACAACACTTGT
The DNA here is from genome assembly GCA_020063545.1 of Cytophagales bacterium. Lineage (GTDB taxonomy): Bacteria > Bacteroidota > Bacteroidia > Cytophagales > Cyclobacteriaceae > UBA2336. The sequence goes on along the minus strand of JAGUUF010000247.1, from coordinate 2,066 downwards.
TATTGTTATTTCGACATTATAGGAATTGCGTTGAGCCCGGAAAAAAACATAGGCCAATCTTCGACTGAAAACATTGATTTTAATAAACTTAAAATCATCGTCAGGACAAACCTTGTTTGGATTGCGCTGATTATTTTGTTTACCAATGCCACCGCTTACTTTTACCTGCGCTATACCAAAGACCTGTACGAGTCGGTGTCGGAAATTAAACTGGATGTGAAGCAGGATGCCACCGAACTGGGGATACGCGAGATCGTTCCTGAACGGCAGAACGTTAATATTATCTCGGCCGAAATAGAGACCATCAAATCGAAATTATTTCTTAGCAGCGTAATTGATTCCCTTAACCTGCATGTAAGCTATTACAGCATCGGCAAAATACTGAATACCGAATTGCATACCAGTTCACCTTTTCTTGTACAGCATCAACTTACCAATCCTGCATACTACGACATCCCCTTTCTAATTGAACCGGCTGCCAGTGCCTACCGGCTGCGCGTACCGGCCTATGGTGTGGCTTTCGAAGGCGAGTTTGACAAGCCGCTTACTACACGCGATTTTTCGCTTACCATCCGAAAGAAAGCGAGTCCGGCTTTTGAACCGGAGAACCAGTACTCATTTGTTATTAACAGCAGGCAGGCCCTGCTGGATTACATGATGAACAACCTGACCGTTGAGCCGCTGAATGTAAATGCCAACACCATCCGCGTGTCGTTCCGCGACAGCAACCCAATTAAAGCCCAGGATCTTGTAAACGGTATCGACTCCCTTTACCTGCGCTACAGCAACGCCCAGAAAAACCTGGCCAACCTTCAAAAAATCACGTGGCTCAACAACGAACTCAGCCAGATTGAGCAGCAAATGGGTCAGTTCGAGGATTATTTCGAAACGTTTACCCTGAAAAACAAAACCAGTAACCTGACTGAAGACCTGAAGCGAACCATTTCATTGATTAATAAAATCGATTCGCAACGGTATGAAACCAGTCGCAGAATTACAGAAGTAAACAGGCTTATTGATGCCCTTGCCGGGAACGCTTTTTACCTGAGCACATCGCAGCGTTCTGTTTTCCCGGATTACATCAACAAGCATATTGAAAAACTCCAGGAACTGTACCTTGATATGGACAAAATGAAGCTTTCGTACAGCGAAAGCACGTTTGCATTCAGGCAAAAAGAAGCCGAGATAGAAAGCATTCGGAAGAAGGTCTACACCCAACTTACCGAACTAAAATCTGAACTACTGAAACGACTACAGGACCTTACCAAATCAAAAACTTCGCTGGAAAACGAGTTTGCCGGCATGCCCGATAAAAATACGCAGTTCAGCAAAAAAGCCCGCTACTACAAACTCTACGAAGAGCTTTACCTCACCCTGATGCAGCGCAAATCGGAATTCGAAATTGCCAAAGCCGGAAGTACTCCCGACTTTAAAATTCTATCCACGGCCGATTTTCCGCAAAAACCCATAGCCCCTCAACGATTACTTATACATGCAATCGGTTTTGTAGCCGGTATAGTTCTTTCATTTGTGTTTGTCGGCTTGCTGTACCTGGCCAACGATAAGATTACAAACGTGTATGAAGTTGAACGCGCAGCCGGTGTGCCCATGCTCGGTGTGGTGCCCGCCTTCCGGGGGCCGGCCGAACCAGGTGTTTTCATCGTTAACCATCCCAAATCCATGGTCAGCGAGGCCATCCGGACGTTACGCACCAACCTGGATTTCTTCAGCCCGGCATCGGCAAAAAAAATAATTGCGATTTCCTCAACGGTTTCGGGCGAAGGAAAATCCTTTCTGGCCATGAACTTAGGCGGCATTGTGGCGCTCTCAAGGAAAAAGGTTGTTTTGCTTGACCTTGACATGCGTAAACCAAAAGCAAACCTACCGGTAAACGATTCCGATCAGAGCAAAGGCGTAAGCACCATCCTGATTAAGAAAAATTCCTGGCAGGAATGCCTGCTCAATACAACCATTGACAATTTCGATTTTATTCCTTCCGGGCCCCACCCGCCCAACCCTTCTGAATTGCTGCTGAATGGCGAATTCACAGCAATGCTGGAAGGACT
>JAGUUF010000131.1 GCA_020063545.1 Cytophagales bacterium | reverse complement strand
TGTACCAGGTTGTAGGTAAACGAATCGTAATTATCCAAAATCAGAATACTCATCGGCTTATGGTTTCGGCCATCTGCACTGCATTGCGCAAGGCAGATAGCTTGTTGTTTACTTCCTGTAATTCCTTTTCCGGATCAGACTGCGCCACAATGCCGGCACCGGCCTGGTAAATGAGGGTGTTGTCTTTACTCATAAAGGTTCTGATCATAATAGCATGGTTGTAATCGCCACTTAAGCTGATGTATCCGATGGCTCCACCGTAAAAGCCCCGGTTTACAGGCTCATACCGATCGATCAACTTCATGGCCATATGCTTAGGGGCGCCTGACAGCGTACCTGCCGGAAAGGTGGCTGCCGCCAGGTCAAGCGTTTGGGCCGGTTCATTTAACCGACCACTGACTTTCGAAACCAGGTGTATAACGTGCGAATAAAACTGTATCTCTTTAAATACTTCCACATGCACATTCCCGGAATAGCGGCTCAGATCGTTACGGGCCAAATCAACCAGCATAACATGCTCCGCATTCTCTTTAATATCGGCCGCCAGGCGACTGGCAAGCTCCGTGTCCGCTGCATCGTCTCCGGTGCGCTTAAAAGTACCGGCTATCGGATAAACCGTGGCTTCATTTTTTCGGATGCGAAGCTGTGCTTCGGGTGATGAGCCGAAGAGTTTGAAGTTACCGTAATCAAAATAAAACAAGTAAGGCGAAGGGTTGATGGAACGTAACGCCCGGTACACATTAAATTCATCGCCATGAAACGTGACGGTAAACCTCCTGGAAAGCACCAACTGAAACACATCGCCCCGGTGACAATGTTGAATCGCTTTCCCTGCAAGCGACAGAAATTCCGGGTCAGTAAGGTTGCTGGTTTCGCCATTAATGCGCTTGAACGGATAAACCGCACTGCGGGCCCTGTAGATAAGTTTCTCAACCCGGTCAAGCAGCCCGGTATCCACGTTCCCGTCAATAAAATTGCCGGATAGCGTAAGCTCGTTATGGAAGTGATCGATAACAATTACCACCCGGTAAAGACTATACCACATCTCGGGCAGCAGCAATTCCCGCAGGGTGATGGGGACATTATCGAAAAAGCGGACAGCATCATAGGCCGTGTACCCAAACAGCCCCGCACCGGGCAAATCAACTGATGAAACCTGATCAGCTATAAACATTCTGCGAAACAGGTTGAGGGAAGCAAGCACGCTGCCACCGTTTTGCAGCGGTTGGCAATGCTGGGTTCCATCAGGGAAATTGATGACAATGCTATTGTTCTGAACCACAAAACTTGCTACCGGATCACAGCAGATAATAGAAAGACTGTTCTCCTGGCCGTGGTAATCGGAACTTTCGAGCAGCATGCACCCCGGGTATTCATCGCGCAGTTTCAGGTAAATGTTTACCGGTGTAAGCGTATCGGCAAGCATTCGCTTATAGAGGGTGGTAAGTTTGTAGGTACGGTTCATTGGGTTCGTTATATAAAGCGGTATAAAACACCGGGGGCCCGCTGTGAACAGCGGGCCCCCGGAAATCGTGGTAATACACAACAAGGCTGTTCACATATCAATTCCTGATATATGCCACCACCATGCTATGTTTACAATTCTCTTCATTCGTTACGATGCTTTTTTCCTGGCTGTTTTACGCGGCTTTGCTGCTGACGCTGCGGCACCTGCTTCAACAGCTGGCTTTGCCGATGCCGATGCAGAGCGCTTTAACCTGGCCTTAATGGCCTTCCGGTTGCGGGTAACTCCATACGAACCTCTCCAGCGTTTACCCTTCTTCGACTTTTTATCGCCTTTGCCCATATTGGTTTCTTTCTGCGCAAGTATAACAACAATCAGCGAAATACAAAATTGACGTGCTCTTTTTGTAACTTAAAGTCGCCTATTTTGTTTATCCGGATATGGCAGCTATCACACCAGACGTTATCGAAGCCCTGCGCAAAACAGCCACATTGCTAAAAGAAAGTACCGCATACCAGTGGGGGCATATGGGCTTATGCAACTGCGGGTTTCTTGCCCAGCAGGTAACCCGGCTTCGCAAGGACGAAATTCACACACGGGCCATGCAACGCCATGGCGATTGGAGCGAGCAACTTAATGACTATTGCCCCGCCAGCGGCCTCCCGATGGATGACCTCATTTCCGAAATGCTCGCATTTGGTTTCGATATAGATGACCTGAAACACCTGGAACGCCTCTCCGATCCGCAGGTAAGAAGGCGACTGCCCGAAAACAGGCGTAACCTCCAGTATAACGTAAAGGAAGATGTTGTCACATACCTTGAAACCTGGGCCGGCCAATTGGAAGAAGAGCTGATTACACGGGTGCGCCTGCCTTATTTGGATTTGCCGGCAGTTCCAGCCTGAACAGGATGCAGTCTTTTGGCTTGTTGTTTTGGTTAACAAACCGGTAATAGGCAGGCACGCGCGCCTCTTCAATCAGTCCGCACTTCTGTAAAACCCTTACGGAAGCCGTATTCTCAGCATCAACAAAAGTTTTAATTTCTTTAACACCCGGCAAGGTAATTAAAACGTTTAGCAGCGCTTGCGCTGCCGTTGTGGCATAACCCCTGCCCCACTGCGAAGGAGCGATGATGTATCCAAACTGGATTTTGCCGTTATCATTAATGGCACCAATGCTTCCAACCAACCGGTTTGAGTCCGAAAACCGGATGCTGAACGAATAATCCCTGCCGGCATCCCAGGCCTTAACCGCATAACGAAGATACTCACGGGTATCCCTCATCCGCTGGTGGGTAGGCCAGGATACAAAGCGCGTGCCTTCATGCTTGCTGGCATAGGTGAAGAAAATTTCTTCAGCATCTTCGTACCTTAGCCGCCTAAGCACAAGGTTACCGGCCGATATGGAGTAAGGCATGGGCAATGGCATATAACGAAGCTAACGGATCATGGCAAAAAACCAGAACATCGTTCACCAGTATTTTAAGAAAACAATTGCCGGCAACCTGGTACTGGTTAAAGTTAATCCTATTCACTATACGGGCACGGAAATTACACGCTCGGCTGCGGGCGATACGGTATTCCGGGAACTTGAATTTGACGAACAAATCTTTGAAGATCTAAAAGCCGATGAATTTGAGCCTTGCAACCCGCTGGAGTTTAACCTGTACCTTTCAGGCCTGGCATAAGGTGCTGGTAAAAGCCCAGATCCAAAGTTCCAGGTTCAAGGTTTTGGGCTAAAGGTTCAGGTTTGAAATTTCAAGTATATTTGCTCCCGGCAAGCCGGCACGACCAGCTCCTGCTGAACTCCCCCAGGACCGGAAGGTAGCAAGGGTAGGCGGTTGTAGCGGTGCGATGTTGGTTTGCCATTTTTTATTTTTCCAATCGTTAATTTTACCGTCAAACCACTACCTCATGAAGTTTTTTATTGATACCGCCAACCTGAATGAAATTAAAGAAGCCTACGATTTGGGCGTTTTGGATGGCGTAACCACCAATCCATCGCTGATGGCCAAAGAAGGCATTAAAGGCGAGGCCGGCATCCGGGCCCACTACAAGGCCATCTGTAACATTGTGGATAACAACGTAAGTGCCGAAGTAATTGCCACAGATTACGAGAACATCCTGAAAGAAGGCAGAGAACTGGCGAAGATTGATGATAAAATTGTGGTAAAAGTGCCTATGATAAAGGATGGCGTTAAAGCACTGAAAAAATTTTCGTCTGAGGGCATACGCACCAATTGCACGCTCGTGTTTTCGGCAGGGCAAGCCATCCTGGCAGCCAAAGCCGGGGCAAGTTATGTATCCCCCTTCCTTGGCCGGCTGGATGATGTTTCGCAGGATGGACTCGATTTAATTGCGCAAATCAGGCTTATCTACAACAACTACAATTTTGAAACCGAAATCCTGGCAGCCTCCATCCGCCATGTTATGCACCTGATTAACTGTGCCGAAATCGGAGCTGATGTGGCCACCTGCCCCCTTGCCGTGATTACCGGGTTGCTGAAGCATCCGTTAACGGATATCGGGCTGGAGAAATTTTTAACTGATCATAAAAAGGCGAACAGCTGATCCGCCTATGTTCTCCACTGATCCGGTTATTCGAGTTAAAGATGCCCACATCTTCCAGGACCATAACACCGTGCTGGCCAATATCAATTTCGAAATTGAGAAGGGCGAGTTCGTATTCCTGGTAGGGCGCACCGGCTCGGGTAAATCTTCATTACTGAAAACCCTGTATGCCGACCTCCCCCTAAGGCTGGGCGACATCAGTGTGGCAGGCTTTACCATCAGGGGGATAAAATCCTCGCAGGTACCACTATTGCGGAGAAAACTTGGGATAATATTTCAGGATTTCCAGCTCTTCTCCGATCGCACCGTGGCCGATAACTTGCTGTTTGTAATGAAGGCGACCGGCTGGCGCGACAATGCCAAAATAAAGGCCCGGCTCAGCGAGGTTTTGATGCAGGTAGGGTTAGGCTCGGTAGAAAAGAAGATGCCCCACCAACTCTCTGGCGGGGAACAACAACGCGTGGTTATTGCCCGAGCCATGATTAACGAACCCGTTATTCTGATTGCCGATGAACCCACCGGCAACCTGGACCCTGAGGTATCCTACGGTATACTTAAATTATTCCAGCAGATTAACAAAAGCGGCACAGCCGTTTTAATGGCCACACACGATTACGGGTTAATTAAAAAGTTTCCGAGCCGCGTACTGAAATGCGAAGACGGCAAGGTAATTGATTCGGCAAAAGAGCCCTTCGAACTGGCAACCGAATATTGATACCGGTTTCAGATAGCATTTTTGCCTTCTTCCTTTGTCAAAGTTGACTTCTCAAGTTTGTGTAGTTGCTGGTTCAGCAGGTCAATCCGGATAAGCAGGTTAAGAACAAGTGCGTCCTTTACCTGTTTGCTTGGCCTCGCTTTCATTTCTTCTTTTAATACCTGGTACATCGCTTCAAGCTGGTGAAAATCTTTTGTAAAGCCGTTCAAAGCGCCTTCTGCATTGCTGTTGGCCTCAATCAACTCAATCTTAACTGCAATCTGGTCGTTATAGAACATTTCAACATCCTGGAATTCGCGTAAAGTTGCTTGTTCGCCTTTGCTCTCCCCCACCCGCTGCCAGAGCAAAAATGCCGAAGCAGCCATAAAAAATATAGCAGCAGCACGCCATACGGCCAGAGAACGAATCCACCCGTTACCTAACGGCAGGCTGTTGCGAACCTCCGCCCACACCCGGCCGGAAGGTTCTTTATCATCGAACTCAGGCCTGTGTTGCCGGATAAAATCTTCAATTTTGCGATCCATGGTGGTTAGTTTTTAACGTTAAAAGTTGCTTTAGTTTATTCTTAGCCCTGCTTAATTGCGATTTGGATGTTGATTCCGTGATCCTCATAATTTCAGCAATCTCCTGGTGGTCGTATCCCTCCAGCAAGTACAGCGATAAAACAGAGCGGTATCCATCGGGTAATTGCATCACCGCGGCACGTACCCGTTCAATAGTCAACTCAGGCATATCACGTTCTTCAATTTCATCGGCAACATCAAACAATTCATCTTCAGGCATCAATTCATGTTTACGCTTTTTAAGTGCATTTATTGCTTTATTAATTACAATTCGTTTCAGCCATGAACCAAAACTGGCATCGCCCCGGTAATCGGCCAGGTTACGGAAGGCACTAATGAAAGCTTCCTGCAGCACATCCTCAGCTTCTTCTCCGCTGCCTGAAATGCGAAAAGCTGTGTTGTACATAGCTTTAGCATAAAGTTTATATAACCTTAGGTAAGCCTGTTCATCGCCCTGCTTACAGCGCTCAATTAAATCGCGGTGAATGTTCAGGGTTTCGGTGTCCAAGTGCCGCTTTCAGTTTACTAAAGACAGGTAACGAGAAAAAGGGTTGCACGTTAGCCTACTGGTTCCAGCCCCCGTTCTTTTGCCTTTTTTAGCATAAAGTCAAGTGCCTCCTGCCGGTCGTTCCGGATAGTGCCATCCAGGATTGCCTCCTTTATTTCTTCCTTGATTTCCTTAATAATCGGGCCGGGGGTCAGGTTGAATATCCGGATGATTTCATCACCGGTAACGGGAGGCTGAAAGTTTCGTACCCTGTCTTTCTCTTCTACTTCAGCCATTTTTCGTTCAACCAAATCAAAATTTTTCAAAAAGCGACCTACCTTATCCATATTCTTGGACGTAACATCGGCCCGGCACAGTTTCATTAACGCATCAACATCATCACCGGCATCAAAAAGCAGCCTCCGAACGGCCGAATCCGTTACTTCTTTGGCCAGCGGTATCGGGCGCAGGTGCAGCCGCACCAGTTTCTGCACAAACTTCATTTTTTCATCCATCGGCAGTTTTAAGCGCCTGAAAATAGCGGGCACCATGCGCGCACCTTTATCTTCATGTCCGTGGAAAGTCCAGCCCTGGGCTTTATCGTAGCGTTTGGTTTGCGGCTTGGCAATATCGTGCAGGATGGCAGCCCACCGCAGCCACAAGTCTTCGGAGACTTTTGCAACATTGTCGAGTACCTGAAGGGTGTGGAAGAAATTATCCTTATGCGCATTGTTGCCAACGTATTCAACACCATGAAGTAATACCAACTCAGGAAAAAAGCGGTTTAACAGACCGCTATGAAAGAGCAATTTGAATCCGTACGATGGTACCGGGCTAAGTATGATTTTGTTCAGTTCATCGGTAATGCGTTCCTGCGAAACAATGGTAATCCGATCGGCCATTTCAGTAATGGCGGCATAGGTATCGGGTTCAATGTCAAAACCAAATTGTGAGGCAAACCTTATGGCGCGCATCATGCGCAGCGGATCATCCGTGAAAGTTACCTTCGGATCAGTTGGTGTACGGATGATTTTTCTCTTAATATCTGCTACACCTCCGAACGGATCAACCAGGTCGCCAAACCGGTTGTTGTTCAGGCATAACGCCATGGCATTGATGGTAAAATCGCGCCTGAGCTGATCATCCTGCAGGGTACCGTCTTCCACCACCGGCTTCCGGGAGTCACTCCGGTACGATTCCTTTCGGGCGCCAACAAACTCCAGGTTAAAATCACCGTAAGGAATCTGGGCTGTTCCGAAATTTTTATATACGTGCACGTGCACATCCGGCCCCAGAACGTTAGCTACCGCCTGGGCCAGGTCAATGCCACTCCCTACACATACAAAATCAACATCTTTCGAGGCCCGGCCCATGATTACATCGCGCACAAAACCACCCACCACATAGGTTTCCAGGCCAAGGTTATCGGCCGCGTTCCCTATTTTCCTGAAAACAGG